>DASXOU010001005.1:0-2201 GCA_036494045.1 Polyangia bacterium
CATACAGTTAGGCTCATGCGCATCGGTTGCCCCTGGGGCGCCATGGCGTGATCCGGTCACCGCGTGAGGCGTTCCGCCGCAGCGAACGTATCTTCCGCTTGGAAAGTCGAACCGAAGCTCAGGAGGATTTGTGATGACGAAACGAAACGTGGTAGGCGGCCTTGCGCTGGTGAGCCTGGGCGCTGCCGCAGCGGTGGCGACGAGCCACGTACAAATTCATTGGGGGCAGTCCGCGCAAGCGGCGCCGGTCGTGACGGCGGAGGTCAAGCCCGCGCTGCCGCCGCCGTCGAAGGAGCAGATCTCCGACGCGCGCATGTTGAGCCGCACGTTCGCGCAGGTCGCGTCGCAGCTCTCGCCGTCGGTGGTGCGCATCAGCGTCACCAAGGGCGGCGAGAAGCCGGGCAAGCTGCACGGCCGCCGCGGCAACAACCCGTTCGAAGGCACGCCGTTCGAGCGCTTCTTCGGCGACAACGACGACGAGGGTGGCGGCGGCATGTTCGGCGGCCCGGCGCCGAAGCAGAAGGGCCTCGGCTCGGGCGTCGTCATCGACAAGAAGGGCTACATCCTCACCAACAACCACGTGGTCGAGGACGCCGACGACGTCAAGGTCACCTTCGTCGACGGCAAGACCGTGCCCGGCAAGGTCATCGGCACCGATCCGGGCTCGGACATCGCGGTCGTCAAGGTCGACGGCGTCAACGTGCAGGCGGCCAAGATGGGCGACTCCGACAAGACGCAAGTCGGCGAGTGGGTCATCGCGATCGGCAATCCGTTCGGTCTCGATCACACGGTCACCGTCGGTGTGCTCTCGGCCAAGAGCCGCTCGGGCTTCCAGGGCGGCGGACACTTCGAGGACTTCCTGCAGACCGACGCGTCGATCAATCCCGGCAACTCGGGCGGTCCGCTCGTCAATCTCGACGGTGAGGTCATCGGTATCAACACCATGATCGCCGGCATCGGCACCGGCATCGGCTTCGCGGTGCCGTCGTCGATGTTCAAGCCCGTCGCCGAGCAGCTGATCCAGACCGGCAGGGTGCGCCGTCCCTACGTCGGCATCCGCATGCAGGACGTGACGCCCGAGATGTCGAAGGGGCTCGGCAAGAACGCGCCGGAGAAGGGCGCGCTCGTCGCCAGCGTCGACAACGGCACGCCCGCCGAGAAGGCCGGCGTCAAGCCGGGCGACGTGATCGTGTCGGTCAACGGCAAGAGCATCGACGGCTCCAAGGACGTGCAGAAGACGATCTTGGCCGTGCACATCGGCTCGAAGGTCGACTTGACCGTGTGGCGCGACGGCCAGACCGTGCACCTCTCGCCGACGACGGCCGAGCTGCCGGGCGACATGCGCATGGCGTCGCACGAAGGCGAAGGCGGCAACAACGAGCGCAGCAACGCTTCGAAGGCCAAGATCGGTATCGGGCTTTCGTCGGTGACGCCGATGCTCGCCGAGCGCATCGGCATCGATCCGAAGATCAAGGGAGCGGTCATCACCTCGGTGCGCGACGGCTCGCCCGCTCAGGAAGCGGGCCTCCAGCAGGGCGACGTGATCGTCGAGGTCGATCGCAAGCCGGTGGCGACGGCCGATGATGCCGCCAAGACGCTCGGCAACGATCGCGCCGGGGGTCACCTCCTGCGCGTGCGTCGCGGCGAAGCGGCGCTGTTCGTCGTCATCCCCTCCGCGTAATCCCCCTCCGCCCTAGCCTTGGCACGCGCCTCGCTTCCTTTGGTTGCGAGGAGGACAACCATGCGTTCGAAAGGTTGGCTGCTCGCGGCTGTGCTCGTAGTGACACCCGTGGCGGCGCACGCACAGAGCGTGCTCGACAAGCCGCACGAGCTGCTCGGCCACGGCGTATCGCTCGTCGTCGCCGGCCGCTTCGCCGATGCGGAGAAGCCGCTGCGTGAGGCGCTGCGCATCGATCCGACGCTCGCCAATGCTCACTACAACCTCGCCATCGCGCTGAAGAACGAGGGCCGCTTCGACGAAGCGGTCGCCGAGTATCATCGCGCGTTCGACAACTTCACGACGGAGTCGCAGCGCGCGCAGGCGCTCTACGGCCTCGGGCTGGCGCGGGAAGCGCGCGGTGACAAAGGCGCGTGGGACGAATATCTCGCCTTCGCGCGGCCGCTACGCGTCGAGCAGCCGGCGGTGCGGATCGCGGAAGATCACCGCGACGTCATCAATGGCGTGAAGGTTCCGGGGTCGT
>DASXOU010001006.1:0-5445 GCA_036494045.1 Polyangia bacterium
CGCGCGCCCGCGCATGGCTAGCGCGCCGACATCTTCTTGCCGATCTCGCGCACCGTCGCCGTCGAGCCCGGCACCTTGTCGCCCGACATCGGCTCGACGCGCCCGCCGAGCTGCTCGCCGAGGAACTTCTCGGCGCGCGCATAGAAGTCGACGCGGTTCTCCGGCCGCGCGAACCCGTGGCCCTCGTCGCTGTAGACGACGTAGGTCCCGTGCTGCCCATTCTTGTCGAGCGCCGCCACGATCTGCTCCGACTCGTTGAGATTGACACGCGGATCGTTGGCGCCTTGGCCGATCAGCATCGGAATGCGGATCTTGTCCGCCGAGAACAGCGGCGACGCCGCGCGCAACAGCTCCTTGTCCTTCTCCGGATCGCCCATGCGCGTGTAGAAGAGCGAGATCATCGGCTTCCAATAGGGCGGGATGGTCTTGAGCAGCGTGAACAGGTTCGACGGGCCGACGATGTCGACCGCGCACTTGAACACGTCCGACGAAAACGCCGCGCCCGCGAGCGCCGCGTAGCCGCCGTATGATCCGCCGTAGATGGCGACGCGCTTGGGATCGGCGAAGCCCTGCTTGACCGCCCACGCGACGGCGTCGAGGAGATCGGTGTGCATCGCCTTGCCCCACTGCTTGTCGCCGGCGTGCAGGAACTTCTTGCCGTAGCCCGTCGAGGCGCGGAAGTTCACCTGCACCACCGCGTAGCCGCGGTTGGCCAGCCACTGCACCTCGGAATTGAAGCCCCACATGTCACGGCCCCACGGCCCGCCGTGCACGTCGAGCACCATGGGCACCCTCTTCTGCGCGAAGCCGACCGGCAGCGTCACGTAGATCGGCAGCTTCAGGCCGTCGCGCGCGGTGATCGTGTACGCCTTCATCTCGGACAGCTTGAGCCCGTCGAGCTTGGGACGGCTCGAGAACATGAAGGTTGCCTTCTTGGTCGCGCGATCGTAGGTGTAGTAGCGATACGGCCCGCGATCCTGGTTGTAGCCGACGAGCCAGGTCTTGTCGGCGCGATCCTGCGACGTGATGCTGAAGTCGGCGTCGAGGACCTTCTTGAGCGCGGCGAAGTCGCCCTTGACGGCGGGATCGATCGGCTGCCACTCCATACGGCCGCGCGCGAACGCCGCCGCGACCGGCAGGTGCGTGTACGGGTGGATCATGACGCCGCCGACGTCGACGTCGGGCCGCTCGGCGAGTACCTTCTCGGCGCCGGTCGACAGATCGCGCTCGACGAAGCGCGTGGTGTCGTTGCCGAGCGAGCTCTCGAGGTAGACGCTCTTGCCGTTCGGCGTGAAGCCGTAGAACGCGATGTTCTCCTCCATCGACGCCTTGAGCAGCGTGCGCCACGGCGATTTGGCGTCGTCGCGCACGCGCAGCTCGGTGCCGCCGTCGGGCAGCGCGATCTGCGCGCCGCGCACGTTCATGTGCGTGTCGGTGACCCAGCCGACGACGTCGCCCGGGTTCTGGGTGTCGAGCACGAGCGCGCCGGTGCGAAGATCGCAGCGATAGACGTCCATGGTCTGGCGGTTGCGCGCGTTCATGCTGACGAGCATCTCGTTGGGCCGCTCGCGGTTGGTGTCCTCGACGCCGGCGCGGACGCCTTGGAACGGCGTGTAGTCGCGCACGTTGCCGTCGACGAGATCGACGCCGAAGACGTGCCAGTTCTCGTCGCCGTCGGCGTCTTGCGTGTAGAGCAGCGTGCGATCGTCCTCGGCGAAGAAGTAATTGCGGATGCCGCGCTTCTTGTCGGCGGTGACCATCTTGTCGTCGTTCTTGCCGATGGTCTTGACCCACACCTGCAGCACGTTCTTCTTGTCGGGCGCGATCCACCCGAGGCGCTTGCCGTCGGGCGAGAGGTGCGGCGCCGCGCGGTCGGGGTTGCCGAAGAGCACGTCGCGGGCGATGAGCGGCGGCGGCTCGGCGAAGGCGGGCGCGACGAACGCGCCGGCGAGCAGCACCGTCGTGAGGATGCTCTTGTGCATGGGGTCCCCTCCTTGGGGGCGCAGTGTACTCCCGGAACGCCGCGCCGACAGCGCGTATTCCCGGACATTGCCCGTCGCCTGTCGCCTGTTTAGTTGCTCGTGAACCAATCGACCGGCAACAGCTCGCGGTCCTTGTGCCCGTCATCCCAGCGCACCGTCCCGTGCACCGTGATGCTCGCCCCCACCGACGGCGGCGTGATGTCGTACATGGGCTCGATGTCGACGTAGAGGTACGGGCTCGAGTCGAGTCGGATCTCGAACTGCCCGGTGACGCCGCTCTTGGCCGACTGGACGGTGCCGCTCACGCACAGCTCCTTGCCGGCGGCGTAGGTGCCGCTGACGACGTCGCCGAGCGGCACGATCGCGTTCTCCGGACACTGCTGCTCGAGCACGCGGCAGATGCCGCCGACGCAGCCGTCGCCGCCGTGGCAGTCGTCGGAGGTCTTGCACAGCCCCGGGTGCAGGCAGCTGCCGTTGGTGCAATAAGGGCAGCCGACCGGGCCGGGCGCGCCGACGCAGCTCGAGTAGCTCGACGGCGTGGTCTTGGTGGCGCACGTGTACGTGACGTTGGTGCCGCCGGCGCACGGCGTCGGCCCGGCGTAGGCGAGGACGACGCAGTTGCCCGCTTGCGTGCAGTACGAGCCCGAGTCGCAGTCGATGTCGCGCACGCACGTCGACGCCGCCGGCTCGCAGTGGCCGCTGGTCGGGTTGCAGGCGAGCGGCGCCGCGCACAAGCCGCCGCCGCTCGCGCAGCCGTCGACGCAGACGCCGCCCGAGCAGATCTTGGTCGGCGCGTCGGGGCACTCGGAGTCACTGTTGCACGTCATCATCGGCGGCGCGTTGGCCGGACAGGTGCCGACGCCGGGCGGCGAACAGCAGTGGCCGCTCGTCGGATCGCAGGCCTGGTCGCTGGTGCAGGCGCCGGGGTTGACGGTGCAGCCGGCCTCGCAGGTCTGCGTGGTCACGCCGCAGACGACGTCGGGCGGAGCGCAGTCGTCGTCGTCGCCGCAGGCGGCGCCGAGGCCGGCGCCTTCGCACTCGCCCGAGTCGGTGTCGCAAGCCGAGCCGCCGACGCAGGCGGTGGGATCGGCGACGCAGCCGGGCACGCAGCGTCCGTCGGCGGAGCAAATCGTATCGGGGGGCATGCAGTCACGCGACGTGTTGCAGCCGAGCGTGCCGACGACGTCGGTGCGCGCGCAGCCGGCGCCGACGGCGCAGGCGAGGGCGAGGGGCCACCACGGGCGCATGGTGCCTCGTCAGCGGCAGCTGGCGCGAGCCGCGCGGGCGCGCGCCGCCCACGGCGCCGACGGATGCGCCAGCGCCAGGTCGAGCTCGCGCGCGGCGCGGCGGCAGCCGTGATCGTCGGCGGCGAGCAGCGTGGCGCGGACGAAGTGCATCTCGGCCGAGCGCAGGCCCGATGGATGCGCGCGCAGGTAGTCGGCGATCTCGACCTCGGCGGCGCGCGTGCGGTGCATGGCGACGAGCGCGTCGATGATCGAGGTCTGCGCCTCGTCGACGAGCACGCCGCGGGGGAAGCGCGAGCGCTGCCGCTCCCAGATGCCGAGGGCGAACGCCGGATCGTGGAGCTCGTGCATGCGCGTCCAGCCGGCCTGGTAGAGCGCGCTCTCGGCGCGCACCGGATCCGATGAATCGGCGAGGCCGAGCCAGCAGTCGATCGCGGCTTCGCCGTGCAAGCGCGCGCACGACGGCTTCGGCGGCGGCGCCGGCGCGGTCACCGCAGCGACGGGCGTCGTGCCGAACGACGCGACGCCCGCGCCTTCGAGATCGGCGGCGCCCATGCGCGCGATCTCGTCGGCGCTCGGCGCGTCGCGCGAATCGGCGGGCCAGCGCTCGCCGCTGCGGACCAGCCGCGTCGAGCCGCCGCGCGGCGTGACCTCGACGGCGCCGTGGCCGACGGCGATCGACGCCGAGGCGTCGTCGTGCGCCACCACGCGCAAGACCGTGCCGACGACGCGCGCACGGAACGCCGGCGTCTCGATGATGAAGGGCGAGCCGGGCTTGCGCGGCTTGACGTGAGCGAGCAAGGAGCCGCGCTCGACGGTGAGCGTGACCGCGCCGTCGCGGTGGTCGAGCCGCGCCAGTGTGCCCGGCCCGGCGACGACGCGGCCGTCGCCGGCGAGATCGATGGTCGCCGCTTGCGCCGACGCCGAGATGGTCAGCTCGGTGTTGCGGCTGTTCGGCACCAGCACGAACGCGATGGTCGCGGCGCACGCGGCGCCGGCGGCGAACATGGCCCAACCGAGCCGACGGCGCGCCGGGCGATCGAGCTCGCGCGAGCGACGCGCCTCCAGCCGCGACCAGACCCGCGCGCGCGCGCCCGGCGGCGGACCGGCGTCGACCCGTCCCGCCCGGCGAGTGAGCTCACGCGCCTTCGACTGTTCCCAAGCGGCGCTCACGAGCCGGCCTTTTTCATCTGCGCGTCGAGGCGCTCGCCGAACTCTTTGCGCGCGTAGTGCAGGCGCGACCAGACGGTCTCGGTCTTCGAGCCGGTGAGCTGCGCGATCTCTTCGCACGACAGCCCCTCGAACTCGGCGAGGATGAACGCCTCGCGCTTCTTGGGCGCCAGCTTGTCGAGGATCGCGTAGGCGATGCGATGGGCGTCGAGCACCTCGGCGCGATCGACCGAGCGCACCGGCACGTGCGACTTCTGCTCTTCGGACTGACCGAGCTCGAAGAGGCGGCGGATGCGCGCGCGGCGGCGCTGCGAGCGGACGACGTTGAGCGTGATGCCGTAGAGCCAGGTGGTGATGAGCGAGGTGGCGTCGAAGGTCTCGAGCTTGCGCGCGACCACCATGAACACTTCTTGCGCCGCGTCCTCGGCGTCGACGCCGGGGCCGCCGAGACGCGAGGCCTGGCGGAAGACGAAGTCGAAGTGGTCGCGGTAGACGTCCTCGAGGGTGAGCGGCGCCGGCTGCGGCCGCGATTTCTCACGGTCGACCGGCATGAGCCTCAAAATGGAAGCCAGGAGCATCCGTCAATCCCCATCACTGTATGCCCGTGAGGGGGTAGCGGCTTCAAAAAAAGCGTCACGCCGAAGTCACTATAAATTCAAGCCAAAGCCCAGGATTGGCCCGACCTCGAAGCGTGGCGTTCGGGCCAAGGTGCCGACGCCGGTGACGCTGAGCTGCTCGCGCCAGACGGCGACGTCGAAGGTGACGCCGGCGACGAGGAACAGGCGGCCGATGTCGAGCCGGTAGAGAGCGCGCGCGGTGGCGCCGAACGAGGCGATCACGTGCGTCTCGGGGTGGCTGAGGCCGCTCGGGCGCGTCGTCCACAACGGCAGCGTCGGGCCGAGGACGAAGCGCAGCGCGCCCACGCGCAAGGGCACGTCGGCGTGCGCCTCGGCGGCGAGCTGCGCGCGGCGCACGTCGATCTTGTAGGCAGCCGAGGCGGCGACGGTGAAGTCGCCTTCGACGTCGCCACGCAGGGCGGCGCCGAAGCG
>DASXOU010001007.1:0-3064 GCA_036494045.1 Polyangia bacterium
ACTGCGCCCGACGACCAGGTGCGCCATGAGCTGGCTGCCTCGACGACAACGAGCTGTCGACGGTGCTCGACGCCCGCGAGCTCGAGTCGCTCGAGCGCGGCTATCGCGAGCGCGTCACCGATTTGCACCTGCCGCACATCGCCGAGCTACCGCGCGTTTTGCCCGATCTGTTCGCCGACGCTGCCGCGCGCGCCTTCACCGCCGGCTTCGACGGCGTCGAGCTGCACTACGCCCACGCCTACACGATGGCCTCGTTCCTCTCGGCCAAGAACACGCGCGACGACGGCTACGGCGGCGCGCGCGAGGCGCGCATCCGCCTGCCGCTCGAGGTTATCGCCGCGGTGCGCGCGCGCGTCGGCAACCGCTGCGTCGGCGCGCGCTTCCTCGGCGACGAAGTGATCGCAGGCGGCTCGCGCGTCGACGACGCGATCTTCTTCGCCGTCGAATTCGCGCGCGCCGGCCTCGACTACCTCTCGCTGTCCAAGGGCGGCAAGTTCGACGACGCGGCGCAGCCCAAGGTCGGCGAAGCCGCCTATCCCTACACCGGCGAAAGCGGCTACGAGTGCATGCCGAGCTACATCTCCGACGAGCGCGGCCCATTCGGCCGTCAGGTCCCGCTCGTCGCCGCCGTGCGCAACGCCGTGCGCGCCGCCGGCTTCGCCACGCCCACCGTCGTCGCCGGCGGCATCTACGGCTTCGATCAGGCGGAAGCGATCCTCGCCGCCGGCGAAGCCGACATCGTCGCCGCCGCGCGCCAGTCGCTCGCCGATCCCGACTGGTTTTTGAAGATGCGCCTCGGCCGCGGCGACGAAGTGCGCCGCTGCGAGTTCACCAACTACTGCGAGGCGCTCGATCAGCGCCACAAGCAGGTCACGTGCAAGCTGTGGGATCGCACCCGGCTCGACGAGCCCGACGTGAAGCTCGATCCCACCGGCCGCCGCCGCCTGACGGCGCCGAAATGGTCAAACCAATAGACGGAATGGTTAAACCAATGTCCACGCCGCCCACGTTCCCCGATCGCTTCAACATGGCCCACTACTTCCTCGACGCGCGCATCGAGGAGGGACGCGGCGATCACGTCGCCGTCATCGACGACCACGGCCGCTACACCTATCGCCAGGTGCAGGCGCTGGCCAACCAGGTCGGCAACGCGCTGTCGGCGATCGGCGTCGGCGTCGAGGATCGCGTGCTCATCGGGCTCTTCGACGGCGTCGAGTTCGCCGCCACCTTCTTCGGCGTCCTCAAGATCGGCGCCGTCGTCACCATGGTGAATCCCGAGCTGCCCGACGGCGACTACGAGCACTACCTCGACTACACCCGCGCGCGCGCCCTCGTCGCCGACGTCAGCGTGACCGAGCGGATCGCGCCGCTGCTGCGCGGCTCGAAGCTCCTTCGCGGTGTCATCAGCGCCGGCGCTGGCGGCAACTGGAGCGACGCCGTCGGCCGCGCGTCGCCGTCGCTCACCAACTTCGACACCTCGAAAGACGACGTCTCGGCGTGGCTCTTCACCTCGGGCTCGACGGGGAAACCGAAGGGCGCCGTGCACCTGCACCACGACTTCCCGTTCAACACCGAATGCTACGGCAAGGGCGTCCTGCAGATGCGCGCCGACGACGTGACCATCGGCGTGCCCAAGCTCTTCTTCGGCTACGCCACCGGCACCAACTTGATGTTCCCGTTCGCCGTCGGCGCCACCACCGTGCTGTTCCGCGAGCGCGCCACGCCCGAGAAGCTGTTCGAGCTGTGCGCGCAGCAAAAGGCGACCGTGCTCACCAGCGTGCCGACGATGATCAACAAGATGGTGCAAGCCTCCGGCGCGCCGCGCTCGCTCGCGCCGATGCGCGCCTGCATCTCCGCCGGCGAGGCGCTGCCGCCGGAGCTCTATCACCGCTGGAAGGAGACGTTCGGCGTCGAGATCCTCGACGGCATCGGCTCGGCCGAGCTGTTCCACATCTACATCTCGAACCGTCTCGACGACGTGCGCCCCGGCTCGCTCGGCCGCCTCGTCCCCGGCTACGAAGCCAAGGTCGTCGGCGCCGACGGCAACCCCGTCGCCGACGGCGAAATCGGCACACTCTGGGTCAAAGGTGACTCCGCCGCCATCTGCTACTTCCAGGCACACGAGAAGTCGAAGGAGGTGCTGCGCGGCGATTGGGTCGTGTCGGGCGATCTCTTCCGCCGCGACGCCGACGGCTTCTTCTATTACGCCGGCCGCGCCGACGACATGCTCAAGGTCGGCGGAATCTTCGTCTCGCCGATGGAAGTCGAGTCGTGCCTTCTGCGCCATCCCAACGTGCTCGAGACGGCCGTCGTCGGCTACGAAGACGACGACGGCCTAGTCAAGGCGCTCGCCTACGTCGTCGTCAAGGGCACGACACCGTCGGAGACGCTGGCGCGCGCCATCATCGACCACTGCAAGGCCGAGCTCGCGCACTACAAAGCGCCGCGCCGCGTGCAGTTCGTCGAGGCGCTGCCACGCAGCGATCGCGGCAAGATCCTTCGTCGCGAGCTGCGCTCGTGAGCGAGCGCCAGCGAGCGAACGTGAGCGTCCGGCCCGTAGGGCCAGCGGATCGATTGCCCGGCTCATGGTGCACCTCCAAGGTGCACCAATGAAGCGCCTCGGCGAGCTGACCTATCGCGACGCCGACGCGCTCAAGCCGCGCTGCCCGATCGTGCTGCTGCCGATCGGCTCGACCGAAGCGCACGGGCCGCATCTTCCGCTCGCCACCGACGCCATCCTCTCCGACGAGCTGGCCGCGCGCGCCGCCGCCGCGCTCGACGCCGCCGGCTACGCCACGTTGATCGCGCCGACCCTGTGCTACGCGATCACGCACTACGCCTCCGAGTTCACCGGCACCATCTCGATCGCGCCCGAGACCGCGACCGCGCTCGTCGCCGACATCTGCGCGTCACTGGTGGGGCAAGGTTTCACGCGCGTCTGCCTCGTCAACAGCCACCTCGAGCCGGCGCACGTCGCCTCGCTCAAGGAGGCCTGCGCGCGCGTGCAAGCGCGCTCGGGCGTCGCCGTCGTCTTCGCCGATCAGCTCGAGAAGCGCTGGGCGCG
>DASXOU010001008.1:0-3242 GCA_036494045.1 Polyangia bacterium
TTGACGATTTGCAGCTCGTGGCAGTAGCGAGCGCGCGTCAGGTATTCGATCACGACGCGCTCGAGGATGAGATCGGGCAGATCCATCTTCAAGAGCTCGCTCGCGCTGACGCGCGCGATGTGCTTGGCGTCGGGATGCTTCTTCGGATCGTTGGTGTAGAGCCCGTCTTCGTCCTTGATGAAGAGCGCGCGCTTGACGCCGAGCACCTCCGCCGAGAGGAACACGCCGGCGTCGGTGCGATTGGCCGGAATGCGCCCGTCCTTGCCCGGCTTCTCCCAATATCCGAACGGCGGCATGCCGGTCATGATCGGAATGCAGCCGAGCTTGAAGTAGAGCGGCAGCTTCTCGAAGTCGTCGTGCATCATGAAGACGCCGCCGTGCTTGGCGAGCAGCATCTGCAACATGCGCGCGTTCTGTCGCGGCACGTAGCCGCCGAGCGCGGCCAGGACGCCGGTCGGCATCTCGAGCTCGCTCGCGATCGAGTAGATGTGACGCGCGCGCGTGCCGCCGCCGCAGCAGAGCAGCAGCTGATACTTGTCTTTGACCGCGACGAGCTCGTCGAGCAGCGGAAACACGGCGCTGCGCCCGCGATCGAGGATCGATTGCCCGCCGACCTTGATCACCCTGACGTCGGGCATGAGCGCGACCGGGCTGTAGTCGATCGCGGCGCCCGCCGAGGTCAAAGTCGCGCCGGCGAGGGGACCGGCGATGTCGCGACGCTCGGCCGCGGTCAGGTCATTCGAATCAGGCATGGGTCTCTCCTCGATCGATCACGGTTCCCACTTCTTCGCCGGCGAGCGCGCGCGCCAGCTCGCCGCGGCGCAGCCCATTGACCAGCTGCACGCGATCCACGTGACGCGCGGTGCGCCACGCGTCGAAGAGCTGGCGGTCGATCGGCAGCTCCTTCGGCAAGTGCGGATAGAGCGCCGCCAGCGTGGTCTTCTTGATGAGCTTGGCGTCGGGGTGCGTCTTGGGATCGGCGTCGTAGAGCCCGTCGACGTCTTTGACGAGGATCAGCTTCTTCATGCCCAGCACCTCGGCCAGGATGAAGAGGCCGAAGTCCGAGCCGTGCGTCGGCAGCGGCCCTTCTTCCGAGGGCGGCTCCCAGAAGTGGTACGGCGGAATCGAGATGACGATGGGCAGCATGCCGTTCTCGAGATAGAGCGGCAGCTCCCAGAAATGCTCGCGCTGCATCACCATCGAGCGCTTCTTGGCGAGGAGCGCATAGAGCAGCACCGCGTTAGCCTCTTCCATGGCGCCCACGAGCTGCGCCACGCCGCCCGTCGGCAGCCCGAGATCGAGCGCGACCGAGATGGTGTGGCGCACGCGCGTGCCGCCGCCGACGCCGACGATCATCTTGACCTTGCCGCGCGCGCCGGCGAGCTCGTCGGCGACGGGGATGATGACGTCCTTGCCGCGATCGAACACCGATTGACCGCCGATGCCGACGAGGATCACGTCGGGCAGCACTTCGAACTCGCGCTCGGAGTGCGTGCGCGCGATGACGCTGCGGTCGACGAGCGACTCGCGCATCAAGTTCGACTCGATGTGCGTTCGGCCGTCGCCCTGCAATAGTCTTCCCCTCGTCATGCCAGCTCCTGATCGCTCAGTTGATATTCCTCGCGCAGGCGAGCGACGGCCTTGACGAGGTGATAGCTGATGTAGCCCGACGCCGCGCCGAAGCTCACGTGCACGACGAGACCCGGTGCGAGCACGGCCCACGCCAGGCGCGGCGCCGCGATGACGGCGATGATCGCGAGGATGGTCGCGTAGCGCCCGACGGCGATGACCGCGCCGATGATCGACCAGGTGATGCCGCCCGGCGCGCGTCCGCCGCGCGTCACGAACGGCACGATCAGATCGGCGAGCATGCCGGGCGCGACATGCTTGACGATCTCGAACGCGCCGTACTTGCCGTCGCCGAGCAGGAACGCGACCGTGCCCATGGCGAGCCCGCACAGCGTGGCGCCGAAGCGATTGCGCGTGAGCAGCGCCGCGACGATGTATAGCGGCGTCAAAATCACGACCTTGTAGCCGGGCGCGAACGGGATGCCGGGCAGGATCTTGAGCGCCTTGACGCCGAGCCTGGTGAGCGCGACGCCGGTGATGACGGCGACGTCGCGCGCCACCGCGCGGCCGCGCTCGGCGGCGAGCCCTTCGCCGGCGACGTGTGCTTCGGCGCGCTCGATCTGACGATGGAGGCGATTGACGATCGGCTGCACGTCGCCGCGCGCGAGCTGCTTTAGGCCCGTCCAGAATCCGCCGAGCGTCTTCTTTTCGCGTCCATGACCGCCGCCGCCGCCGCCGCCGCCGCCACCACCGCCACCGCCGCCGCCTCCACCAGCGCCGTCGCCGAGAAGCGCGAGCACGGCATCGATCGAAACGGCCGCGATGCGCGGCATGCCGAGCTTGCCCAGGCCCTGCGCGACGGCGCGCATGTCACCGGCGCGCGCGATCTGCGACGCCATCACGACCGCCAGCACGCGCACGATCATGGTCGCGCCGACGATCAGGCCGCCGAGGTTGATCTGCGGATGCCACGATCCGATCGATAGCGCCACCCAGTGATCGATCGCGCGATCTTCTTTGGTGAACGCATACGACGCGAGGATGAACAGCGTGAACGGCACGAGCTTGTAGACCTGCCGCAAGAGCCGCCGCGCCGGCAGCCCGACCGCGAGCCACAAGATCGCGAGCACGGCCGCCGCCGTCGCCGCCATCCACAGCTTCGGCAAGAGGAACACGCCCACCGCCGTCGCCGCGAGAAACGCGACGCGTAGCCGCGGATCGAGCGTTCGCCCGCTCACGGTCCCTCCGTCATGTTGCTGCGCGTCGCCGACACGTTCACGCGGTTCAGTGTAGCGCGTCTTTGCGGCGCCGTACTCAGTTGGGCTTCTTGCAGAAGCCCTTCGGGTTGCAACCCATCGGGCAATTCGGATTGGTGTCGTTCGCGTCGCACATATAGGTGCAGATCGGCGTCGGCGAGCGATCGTAGCTCTCCATCGTGCACAGCCCGCTCATGCACTCGACGTTGGTGGTGCACGCCGCGAACAGCGCCAGGCTTCCCGCCGGCGCGCCCGCCATGTCGCCCTCGGTCATCTCGCCGCCCGGTGGCGCTTCGGTGCCGCCGCAGCCGACGGCGCCGAGCAACAACAGGGCGAGCGCGACGCCGAGCCCGCTCCGTAGCAGTCCCCTCGTGTTCATGGCGGTTGACGTGTGCAAGCCGGCCGCCACGACGAAAA
>DASXOU010001009.1:0-3877 GCA_036494045.1 Polyangia bacterium
CGACGGAACCTATCTCGTCGTCGGCGGCGGCTCCGGCGCCGAGATCTACAATCCGCTCTAGTCGAGGTTGTACTTCTTGAGCTTGTAGAGCAGCGCGCGACGCGAGATGCCGAGCCGCTTGGCCGCGTGCGTGCGATTGCCGTCGGTGGCGCGCAGCGCGTCGACGAGCGCGCGCCGCTCCACGTCGTCGAGGCGATCGCGCATCGGCGACGGCGCGCGCGGCGCCGCCGGCGCCAGCAGCGCGAGCCGCTCGGGCAGCTCGTTCACCGTCAGCTCGGCGCCGTTGGCGAGGACCACCGCGCGCTCGATGACGTTGCGCAGCTCGCGCACGTTGCCCGGCCACGGATAGCGCAAGAGCGCCTGCTGAAAGCCGTCGGTGAGCCGCACCGCCGGACGCTTCGCCGCCTGGGCCGCGCGCAGCGCGAAGACGTCGGCGAGGCGCGGCAGGTCCTTCGGCCGCTCGCGCAAGGACGGCACGCGCAGCGTGATCGCGCTCAGCCGGAAGAACAGATCCTGGCGAAATGTGCCCTCGGAAGCTTCATGCTCGAGGTCGCGGTTGCTGGCAGCGACGAAGCGGACGTCGACGTCGATCTCGTCGGTCGAGCCGACCCGCACCACCTTGCGCTCTTCGAGCACGCGCAAGAGCTTGGCCTGCATCGCCGCGGGCAGCTCGCCGATCTCGTCGAGGAGCAGCGTGCCGCCGTGCGCGCGCTCGATGAAGCCGATGCGCCGCTTGTCGGCGCCGGTGAACGCGCCGCGCTCGTGACCGAACAGCTCCGACTCGATGAGCGCCTCGGGGATCGAGGCGCAGTTGAGGCGCACGTACGGTCCGGCGGCGCGCGTGCTGGCGCGATGGATCTCGCCGGCGACCACCTCCTTGCCGCTGCCGGTCTCGCCGGCGAGGAGCACGGTCACGTCGCTGCGCGCGGCCCGTCGCGCCAGCTCGAACAGCTCGCGGGTCACGCTGTCTTCGGCGACGAGGAGGTCGGCGTCCGACGCCGCCGGCGTGGCGCGCCCGACGCGGCCGAGCGTGGCGTCGATGAGCTCGTCGGCGGTGTTGCCGTCGTCGGGCACCGCGGCAGCGCGCGCCGCGGCACGCACGCCGGCGACCTGCCGCGCCAGCTCGGCCAGCGACAGCGCCAACGGATCGGCTTGCGCGCGCGTGGTCTCGGGCAGGATCAGAAGATATTCGCCGGTCGCGTATTCGCCGACGATATCGATGCGGCGCAGGCGCGAGGCCACGCGCAACGCCGCTTCGCGCCGTGCGCCGCGGGTGCCGTCGATGGTGACGCCGACGACCGCGAGTGGCCGTTTGAAACGGACCGCGCGCTCGACCTCCGCGAGGAGGCGCGTCGACAGCTCGCCTTCGTTCACGAGCGGCGTCTGCGCGCTCGAGGTGAATACGCCGACCTCGACCGGCCCCGCGGTCAAGAGATCGCCCGGCTGAAGCGCCACACGTCCTTCGATCCGCCGTCCGTTGAGCTTGGAGCCGTTGCGGCTGCCGAGATCCTCGGCGTAGAGCGTGCCCTGCCGGAAGGTGATGCGCAGGTGGCGCCGCGAAAGCCGGTCGTCGTCGACGATGAAGGTGGCGTTGCGCGAACGGCCGATGACGACCTCGGGATGGTCGCGCACGTCGATGAGGCGGCGCTCGCGTTCGTAGCGGACCACCACGCAGCTCGGCGCGCGCGCGACCGGAGCGTCGTCGTCGCGAGTATCGCCGACCGTCGGCGACGGGCTGTCGTTGGTGCTCACCGGACGGCAGTATAACAATGTGCTAGAGCTTGGCGATGCGCCTGTGCCTGCTCGTCGCCGCGCTCGCGGGCTGTCACGCGTCGCGCGCCACGCCCACGGCCGGCGGATTGACGGTTCATCTGGCGCTGGCGATGGCGTCGACCGACAGCGACGTGGCCATCGCCAGCGTGGCGCTCCGGCTCGGGCAGCTGGTGGCGGTGTCCGATCGCTCCGACGACGATGCGCGCGCCGCGCTCGGCGAGGTCGAGCTCGGTCTCGGCGACACGCGCGACGTGACGCTGCCGACGGCGCCGCCCGGGATCTACTCGGCGGTCGACGCCGAGCTCGGCTCGGCGAACGACGACGGCCTCGACATCGAGGCGGTGTGGAATTCGTTGCGCGTGCACGCGACGCTGGCGAACGCGCCATTCGACGTCGGCTGTCCGACGCCGGCGTCGCTCGATCCCGGGCAGCGCGTGGCGCTGACTTTTGCCGCCGATCCGGCGAGCTGGTTTGGCGGGATCGATCTCGGAAGCGCAGTCAGCGACGCCGACGACGACGGCATCGTCATCGCCGACGACGACAATCACGAGATGGATCAGGCGCTGCTCGCCAATGTCCTCGGGTCGTTCACGCTCGACTGCTCGATCGACTGACCTCCTCCGCTGTCGTCGTCGCGTTCGCCGCTGTTCGATCGTTGCGCACCACGACGGCCGTTCGCCGCCGTCCTCGGGCCGCGCGCCGCCCCGATCCTCGACGGGACCGCTCACTTCGTTCAACACTCTGCGACTCGAGGCCCCGGGGCGTTTCGCAACGCTTGCGGTTGGATCTCGGCTTGCTTCTCGTCCGAGCATGCGTTCCCTGTCGCGTCTCGTTCTTCCGTTTGCACTATGTCTCGCCGCCGCCGATGCGCGCGCAGAGCTGAAACCGGGCCAACCGGCGCGCGACTTCGAGGCCGCCACCTTCGCCGGCCCCGCGCTCAAGCTGTCCTCGCTGCGCGGCAAGGTCGTGCTCGTCGACTTCTGGGCATCATGGTGCGAGCCGTGCAAAAAGGAGCTGCCGCTGCTCGACAAGCTGGCGCCGAAGCTGCGCGCGCGCGGCATCGAGATCGTCGCCGTCAACATCGACGACAGCCGCGACAAGGCGGCCGACTTCGTGCGCAGCCACGGCCTGCATCTCACGGTCGTCAACGACTCGGGCAAGAAGATCGTCGGCGCCTGGGAGCCTCCCAAGATGCCGTCGTCGTTCGTCGTCGACAAAGCCGGCGTCGTGCGCGCCGTGCATGGCGGATTCGAGCCCGGCGACGAGGACAAGCTCGAGGCCGAGCTCACGGCGCTGGTGGGCAAGTGAACGGCGGCGCGCTCTTTTCGCACGGCTGGTTGTGGGCCTACGCCAGCGTCTTCGTGGGCGGCTTTCTCACGAGCCTGACGCCGTGCGTGTATCCGCTCATTCCGATCACGGTGTCGCTGTTCGGCGCGCGTGGCGACGACGTGCCGCGCCGGCGGGCCATCGCGCTGGCGTCGTTGTACGTCGCCGGCATCGGCGTCATGTACGCAGCGCTCGGTGTCGGCTCGGCGCTGGCGGGCCGCGCCTTCGGCACGTTCATGGCGAATCCCTGGGTGATGGTGCCGATCGCGGTCTTGTTCGTGGCGATGGCGCTGTCGATGTTCGGCGCGTTCGAGCTGGCGCTGCCCTCGGGATTGCAGCAGCGCCTGTCGGCCGTCGGCGGCAAGGGCTTCGGCGGCGCGTTCGCCATGGGCCTCGTCGGCGGCATCATCGCCGCGCCCTGCACGGGGCCGGTGCTGGCGTCGATCCTCGCCTACGTGGCGACGACGAAGTCGGTGCTGCTCGGCAGCTCGCTCCTCGTCACCTATGCGCTCGGGATGGGCGTGCTCTTCTTCGCCATCGCCGCGTTCGCGGTGGCGCTGCCGAAGTCGGGCGCGTGGATGGAAGCGGTCAAGAGCGTCTTCGGCGTCGTCATGCTGGTCGCGGCGCTCTACTTCCTGCGCAACGTCATCCCGCGCCTGGCGGCGATCGGCCGCCCGTCGACGAATTGGATGGTCGGCGCCGGCGCGCTCATCGCGATCGGCGTGGCGCTCGGCGCGGTGCACCTGTCGTTTCACGACGCGTTCGCCGCGCGCGCGCG
>DASXOU010001010.1:0-3861 GCA_036494045.1 Polyangia bacterium
CCGGGCGCAGCTTGTTGGCGGCGAGCCAGCCGCGCGCGTCGCTGGAGTCTTGCGCGAACAGCGGCGAATGGGTGAACGCGGCCACCAGGCGCAGCGACAGCTCGAGGCCGACGAAGAGCACGCACGCGTTCATGCACACGAGGTCGAGCGCGTCGACGGCGCGCGCGCCCAGCCGACGCGCCAGCGCCGGGCCGAAGGCGTCGAGCGTTGCCAGCGCGCCGAAGCCGATGATGAACGAGTAGTAGGCGCCGCCCTGCTCGTAGTCGTGAAAGAGCGCGCTCATCCACGTCAGCGACAGCACGTAGAAGGCGAGGCGCAGCGGGCGCGCGGCGTGCTCGATGCCGCCGCGGCGACGGCTCATCGCGCGACGGTAGATCGCGATCGCCATCATCACGCAAGCGGCGACGGCGGCGACTTCGAGCGGGCGCGCCCAGCCGCCGAGCGCGGGCCAATGATCGCGATCGCCGTGCAAGTTTACGACGAGGCCGATCGATGCCGCGAGCGCGAGCGCGAAGACGATCGCCATCAGAAGAGCGTGTAGATGAACGGCGCGATCACCGAGCCTTCGACGAGCACGATCACGGTGCCGAGGACGAGCAGGATGGCAATGGCAGGGATGAGCCAGAAGCGCTTGCGCCGGCCGAGGCCGCGGAAGATGCCGCCGATGCTTTCGAGCTTCGACATTAGGAACGCCTCATCATTAATAAGGGCGCGTCAGGCGATCCGGCTCGGCCGGCTCGCGCGTGCGCCAGTACGTCGGACGGCGGCGATCGCGCCGGCGTTCCAAAGGATCCTTGCCGACGAGCCGCAACACGAGCGCGATCGGCGCCAGCACCACGAAGAACACGAGCGCGAGCAGGATGCGCGTGTTGACGAAGCCGAGCGCGTGCCCGAGGAGCGTCCAGCCGCGCTCGACGGGGGCGAGCGCGCGCGGCCAGACGACGGCGCCGAAGAGCAGCGTCGGGCCGGCGACGGCGGAAACGTAGAACGGCACGTGGTGCTTGTGACGAAGCACGAAGATGATCAAGAAGGCAGTGAACACGCCGCCGACGACGAAGCCGAACTTGCGCAGCTTGCGCGTATCGATCGCCGTCGCCGCCATCAGTCGAGCTCGTGACGCGCGCGCCAGTCTTCGTCGTCGACGAGGGCCGGCTGCTCGCTCTTCTTGACGTGATAGCGCCCGACGACGAGATGATCCATCTCGGTGCGCATGAAGCACTTGTAGGCGTCGGCCGGCGTGCACACGATCGGCTCGCCGCGCACGTTGAACGACGTGTTGACCACGACCGCGCAGCCGGTGGCGTCATCGAACGCGCGCAACAGATCGTAGTAGACGCCGTTGTCGCGCGTCACCGTCTGCACGCGCGCCGAGTAGTCGACGTGCGTGACCGCGGGGATGGTCGAACGCGGCACGTGGAGCCGCTCGATGCCCCACTTGCCGCGCTCGGCGTCGCTCTCGGCGCGGCGCAGCGACGGCTTGACCGGCGCGGTCATCAGCATGTACGGCGAGTCGGCGTCGAAGTCGAAATAGTCGGCGCAGCGCTCGCGCAAGACGCTGGGCGCGAACGGGCGAAACGACTCGCGGAACTTGATCTTGAGGTTCATCGTCGACTGCATCGACGGCGAGCGCGCATCGCCGAGGATGCTGCGCGCTCCGAGCGCGCGCGGGCCGAACTCCATGCGCCCCTGAAACCAGCCGACGACGCCGCCGTCGGCGAGCAGCTGCGCGGTGTCGCGCGCGCGATCCGACAACGGGTGATACGGCACGCCTTCGGCTTGCAGGAACGCTTCGACTTCGTCGTCGGAGAATTCGGGCCCGAGATAGGCCGCCGACATCGCGTCGCGCCCGCCCGGATCGCGCGGCTTTCCGTGCGCGTCGTACCACGCGATCAGCGCCGCGCCGACCGCGCCGCCGGCGTCGCCCGCCGCCGGCTGCACCCAGACCTTGTCGAAGGGCCCGTCGCGCAAGAGCCGCCCGTTGGCCACGCAGTTGAGCGCGACGCCGCCGGCGAGACAGAGGTTCTTCTGCCCGGTCTTCTCGTGCGCGTGCCGCGCCAGGCGCACCATCGCCTCTTCGCACACCGCTTGCACCGACGCCGCCAGATCCATCTCGCGCTGCGACAGCGGCGACTCGGGCGCGCGCGGCGGCGCGCCGAACAAGCGATCGAACCGCTTGTTGGTCATCGTCAGCCCCGCGCAGTAGTCGAAATAATCGAGATCGAGCCGAAACGATCCGTCGTCGCGCAGATCGATGAGCTTGTCGTAGATGACGTCGGCGTACTTGGGCTCGCCGTACGGCGCCAGGCCCATGACCTTGTATTCGCCGCTATTGACCTTGAATCCCGTGTAATAGGTAAACGCGGAATACAATAATCCGAGTGAATGCGGAAATTGGATTTCCTGATTCAGCTCGATCTTGTTGCCGCGGCCGACGCCGAGCGAGGTGGTCGTCCATTCGCCCACGCCGTCGACGGTGAGGATGGCCGCTTCGTCGAACGGCGAGGGATAGAATGCGCTCGCCGCGTGCGATTCGTGATGCTCGGGAAACAATATCTGCTTATCGAATCCCGCCAATTCCTTGCGAATCAAATCGGGTATCCACAGCTTCTGCTTGAGCCACAGCGGCATCGCGCGCCAGAACGAGCGCAATCCCCACGGCGCCGACGCCGCGTAGGTCGAGAGCAGGCGCTCGAACTTCAAGAGCGGCTTGTCGTAGAACGCGACCACGTCGAGGTCGCGCGGCTCGATCCCCGCCTGGCGCAAGCAGAACGCGATCGCCTGCGCCGGCCAGCGATGATCGTGACGCTGGCGCGAAAAGCGCTCCTCCTGCGCGGCGGCGACGATGCGCCCATCCTGCACCAGGCAGGCGGCGGCATCGTGATAAAAGGCCGAGACGCCGAGGATCCACACGGCAGAACGCTATACCACACTGGAATCGTCGCTGCTCTTGCCTAGCTGCAAGCGCATGGCTGTCGATCGACGCAGGTTCGTGCAGGCGATGGGCGTCCTGGCCGCACACGCGGCGCTGCGACGGGCGGCGCGCGCCGGCGGCGTCCCCAAAGGGCCGCAGAAAGGCGCGCCCAAAGAGGGCGACATCAAGCTGCCCGCCGGCGCCACCATGCCGGTGCGCACGCTCGGACGTACCGGCGTCAAGGTATCGCTGCTCGGCCTCGGCGGCTTCCACCTCGGCGTTCCGCGGTCAAACAAGGAGGCCGTGCGCATCGTCCACGCAGCGATGGATCACGGCGTCACCTTCTTCGACAACTGCTGGGACTACAACGACGGCAACTCGGAGAAGCGCCTGGGCCTGGCGCTGGCCGACGGCGGACGGCGGCAGCGCGCGTTCCTCATGACCAAGCTCGACGGACGCACGCGCGACTCGGCGGCGGCGCAGCTCGAGCAGTCGCTCCAGCGGCTGCGCACCGATCACATCGATCTCGTGCAGGTGCACGAGGTCATCCGCATGGAAGATCCCGATCGCGTCTTCGGCCCCGGCGGCGCCATCGAAGCGCTCGTCGCCGCGAAAAAGGCGGGCAAGCTGCGCTTCATCGGCTTCACCGGCCACAAGGATCCCGCGATCCACATGCACATGATCGAGACGGCGCAAAAGCACGGCTTCACGTTCGACACCGTGCAGATGCCGGTCAACGTCATGGACGCGCACTACAAGAGCTTTCTGCAGACGGTGATCCCGCGCGCGCAAGCGAAGGACATGGGCGTCCTCGGCATGAAGTCGCTCGGCTCGGGCATCCTCTTGCAATCGGGCGTCGTCGGCGCGCCGGAGTGCTTGCGCTGGTCGATGACGCAGCCGGTGTCGGTGCAGATCACCGGGTGCGACACGATGGGCGTGCTCGAGCAGGC
>DASXOU010001011.1:0-3562 GCA_036494045.1 Polyangia bacterium
GCATCGCCGTGGCCGTCTCCTTGCGCGGCGCCGCGACCCGGCTCAAGCTGCCCGGCGGGCCGTGGCGGCTGGCGCTCGACGCCGGCGACTTCGGCGGTCCGACCGGCGTCGCCGTCGACGCTGGAACGATCTCACTGCCGCCGTGGGCGGCCGCGATCCTCATCGCTTGAAATATTGCCGGCGCGGGTCAATAGTTCGCGCCATGAAAAAGCTGCTCGCACTCGCGATCCTCCTGGGCGTGACGACCGTCGCCGGCGCTTCCGAGCCGCGCAAGGTCGTCACGATCGAGGGCATCACCGAGTACGCGATGGACAACGGTCTGCGCGTGCTCCTGTTCCCCGACAACTCCAAGGCGCAGGTGACGGTCAACGTCACCTACCTCGTCGGCTCGCGCCATGAAGGCTACGGCGAGACGGGCATGGCGCACCTCCTCGAGCACATGATGTTCAAGGGGACTGCGCGCCACTTGAAGATCTGGACCGAGCTCGACGCGCATGGTGCGCGCTTCAACGGCTCGACCGACTACGACCGCACCAACTACTTCGAGACGCTCAACGCCACCGACGAGAACTTGAAGTGGGCGATCGAAATGGAAGCCGATCGCATGGTCAACTCGCGCGTGTCGAAGGAGGACTTGTCGTCCGAGTTCTCGGTCGTGCGCAACGAGTTCGAGATGGGCGAGAACAACCCCTCGGAGGTCCTCGAGGAGCGGCTCTATTCGACGGCGTACCTGTGGCACAACTACGGCAAGTCGCCGATCGGATCGCGCAGCGACATCGAGCGCGTGCCGATCGAGAGCTTGCAGGCGTTCTATCGCCGCTTCTACCAGCCGGACAACGCGTACGTCATCGTCGCCGGCAAGTTCGATCCCAAGTCGACGCTGGCGCTGATCTCGTCCACGTTCGGCAAGATCCCGCGTCCGGCGCGCAAGCTCTCGCCCACGTATACCGTCGAGCCGGTGCAGGACGGCGAGCGCACCGTGACGCTGCGCCGCACCGGCGACGTGGGCGTGGTCGGGGTCGTCTATCACGGCGCCGCCGGCCCGGACGCCGACTTCGTCGCCGAAGAGGCGCTCGCCGACATCCTCACGCACAAGCCGACCGGGCGCCTCTACAAGGCGCTCGTCGACAAGGGGCTGGCGTCGAAGGTCGAGAGCGACGTGCCGGCGCTGGCCGAGCCGGGGCTCATGAAGATGTCGGCGGAAGTTCCGGCGGGCAAGCCGCTCGACAAGGTGCGCGACACGATGCTCGACACCATCGAGGGCCTGGCCAAGGGCAACATCGGGCAGGACGAGGTCGATCGCTTCAAGACGGCGATGCTCAAGCAGATCGAGCTGCGCCTCACCGACTCGGGGCGCGTCGGCGTCAACCTGTCGGAGTACGCGGCGCAGGGCGACTGGCGCCTCATCTTCTTGCATCGCGACGCGGTCAAGGCGCTCGACCTCGCGCGCGTGAAGAAGGTGGCGGGCGAGTTCCTGAAGTCGTCGAACCGCACCGTCGGCATGTTCATCCCGACCAAGTCGCCGGAGCGCGCGCCGTTGCCGTCGTCGCCGGACGTGGTGGCGATGGTCAAGGGCTACAAGGGCCAAGCGTCGCTGGCGCAAGGCGAAGAGTTCAAGGCGACGGTGGCCAACATCGAGGCGCGCACCGAGCGCACGACGCTGCCGTCGGGGATGAAGCTGGCGCTCCTGCAGAAGAAGACGCGCGGCGGCGCCGTCAAGATCCTGCTCAAGCTGCACACCGGCAACGAGCAGGCGCTGAGGGGCCAGGTCACCGCGGTCTCGCTCCTGCCCGACATGGTGCAGCGCGGAACCAAGAAGCACACCTATCAGCAGCTGCGCGACGAGCTCGACAAGCTCAAGGCCGAGCTGCGCGCGGGGCAGCAGGGCCTCGGCGGCGGCGCGCGTCCCGGCGACGCGCAGTTCATGGTGACGACGGTGCGCGAGAGCGTGCCGGCGGTGCTGGCGCTGCTCGGCGAGATGACGCGCGAGCCGACGTTCCCCAAGGACGAGTTCGAGAAGCTGAAGAAGGAGCGCACGACGCGCATCGAGGACGCGCTGTCGCAGCCGCAGGCGATCGCGCTGACGACGCTGATGCAGAAGGCGCAGCCGTACGCCAAGGACGACGTTCGCTATCATCCGTCGCTGAAGGAGGGCCTCGAGCGGCTCAAGGCGGTCAAGCTCGAGCAGCTGGTCGCGTGGCACAAGAGCTACTGGGGCGCCGGCGCCGGCGAGCTGGTGATGGTCGGCGACTTCGACGGCGACGAGGTCAAGAAGATCGCGGCCACGCAGTTCGGCACGTGGAAGGCGCCAAAGGCGTTCAAGCGGCTGGCGATGCCGTATCGCGCGCCGGCGGTGTCGGACGAGCTCATCCTCACGCCGGACAAGCAGATGGCGATGATCGGCATCTCGGGCGGCTTCGCGCTGCGTGATGACGACGCCGATTTCCCGGCGATGCAGATGGTCGACTTCCTGTTCGGCGGCAGCCCGAGCTCGCGGCTGTTCGAGCGGCTGCGCCAGAAGGACGGGCTGTCGTACGGCACGCAGTCGTTCCTCGACGCCGATGCGTTCGACAAGAACGCGCTGTTCATGGCGTTCGCCATCTGCGCGCCGCAGAACGCGGTCAAGGCGATGGCGGGGATGATGGACGAGCTGTCGCGGCTGATCGCCAAAGGCGTCGAGCAGAAGGAGCTCACCGACGCCAAGCAGAAGTACAAGGCGCAGTTCGACACTGCGCTCGCCAGCGACGACACCATCGTGGGCCTGCTCGAGGAGAGCCTCAACGTCGGGCGCAAGCTCGATTACTACGACAAGCTGATGTCGTCGGTGCAGGCGCTGACGGCGCCGGAAGTCGCGGCCGCGGTCGGCAAGTACGTCAAGGCCGACGGATTCGCCAAGGTCAAGGCCGGCGACATCAAGCCGGCCGCTCCGCTCAACAACTAATCAGCGAGCCGCTGCCGTCGGTGCGCTACTGACCGGCGGCAGCGGATGCGCGCTGGCGAAGCGCGCGCCCTCGACGTCGTAGTCGACGATGAAGCCGAGCGCCCCGGCGGCGCGGGCGCGCTCGAGCACGTCGCGCACGTTGGCGTTCACGATCAAAAATGGCGCGCCCTCGGCGCCGAACGCCTCGCGCGCGGCGGTCGCCTTGTGCGAGGAGGCGAAGGCGAGCACGTACAGCTCGTCATGTACCTTGGCAAAGAGCGCGTGACCCGCGTGATCGCGGACGATCCACAAACCGATCATCGAACCGTTATGCGCCATCGAAGGCTTATGATGCACGGCGCGGGCCGACGGTTTCGCGGCGCGTTCGTCACGGATTGGTGGCGGCGCCCTGCTTGAGAGGAGGCCTGAGCGGCGCTATTCTGGGAAGATGAAGCGCCTGCCGACGGTCGCTGCGTTGGGTATTTTGTGCGCGGCCGGCTGCACGGCGCACAACCCGAGCTTCATTGGCGATGGCGGCGGGGGAGGCGGCGGCGCGGCGGTCGATCTCGCAGGCGTGACGCTCGATCTCGCGGGCGTCGTTTTCGACCTGTCGGGGCCGATGGGCGCCTGCAGCGGCGATCA
>DASXOU010001012.1:0-4624 GCA_036494045.1 Polyangia bacterium
GGCGCGCGCGCGGCCGTCGCCGAGCCAGGCGACGATCCCGAGCGCTGCCATCATGCCGACGTACACCGCCTTGACCATCCCGCCTCCCACGCCGCCCGCGCTCAGTCGTCCGCCGGCTCCTTGGTGCAATAGCGCTGCACCGTCGCCATCAGCTCCGCCAGCTCGACCGGCTTCGGCACCGACGCCACGTTCATGCGCCGCGCCGCTTCGTCGACGCCGCGCGCGCCCGAGAGCAGCACCACCGGGATCGGCGCCAGCGCCGGATCAGCGAGCTGCCGCCGGCGGAACTCCTCGCCGCTCAGACCTGGCATCATGAGGTCGAGGAGGATCACTTTAGGGCGCGCGCCGCGCTCGAGCTGGGCCATCGCGTCGTCGCCGTCGACGGCGCCGATGACGCGATAGCCGCGCATCTCGAGGAGGTCCGAGATGGTCTCGCGAATGTCGACGTCGTCGTCGACGACCATGACGGTCAGCTCCATGAGGCACCGAGGTCGGCGCCGATCGCGTAGGCGCGCGGCAGCTCGACGATGAAGGCGGAGCCGGCGGCGGGCCCGCTCTCGACGCGGATGGTGCCGCCGTGCGCGCGCACGATCTCGCTCGTGATGTGCAGCCCGAGGCCGAGCCCGCCGTAGTCGAGCGACACCGCGCGCTCGAAGCGCTCGAAGATGCGCGCCTGATCGGCGATCGCGATGCCGATGCCACGGTCGCGCACGATGAGCCGCGCGTTGCCGCCGTCGAGCTCGACGCGCACGACGATGGGCTGGCCGGCGCCGTACTTGATGGCGTTCGACAAGAGGTTGACCACCACCTGCTCGAGGCGCATCGGATCCCACAGCCCGAACGCATTCGCCGGCAGCTCGAGGGTCAGCTCGCTCGACGAGCGCGCCAGCTCCGCCGAGAACTGGCCGGCGACGTTGTGCACGACGGCGACGAGGTCGATCTCCTCGCGCTGCAGCCAGAAGCGGCCCACGGCGATGCGCGAGACGTCGAGCAGGTTGTTGACCAGCTTCTCCAGGCGCCGAACCTGGCGCTCGGCGAGGTCGACGCTCTTTTGCAGGCGCGCGGCTTCGACGGGATCGGGGATCGGCGGCGCGTGCTCGCAGAGGCTCTGCACGCGCAGCTTGAGCGAGGTCAGCGGCGTCTTGAGCTCGTGCGACGCCACCGAGAGGAACTCGTCGCGCAGCCGCACCGCTTCGCGCGCTTCGGCCTGGCGCTGCTCGATCTCGGCGAGCATGCCGTTGAACGCTTGCGCCAAAAGCGCGATCTCGTCGGTGCCGCGCTCGGTGGCGCGCGCCGAGTAGTCGCCGCGCCGGGCGACCTGGCGCGCCACGTCGGCGAGCGCGTACAGCCGCCGCGTCACCATGCGCTCGAGCGCCCACGCCAGCGTCAGCGACGAGGCGATGACGCCGAGCGTGAGCCACCACAGGCCCCACAGATAGGCGTGCACGCGCGAGGTCAAGGGCGCGATCGCGCTGTGCAGGACCAGCGTGCCGAAGCGCTCGCCGCCCTGGGCGATCGGATAGACCACGGTGATGCGCGCGCCCTCGAGCGCCGAGCGCGGCGCGGCGTCGCCGATCGACGGCGGCGGCGGGGCGTCGGCGCCGCCGTTGGGACGGCGGAAGGAGGCGAACAGCCGGCGGCTGCGATCGTAGATGGCGGCGTCGAGGAAGCGCGGGTTCTCGCCGAGCACCTGCAGCGCCTCTTCGGCGGCGGGGCGGCTGTCGAAGGCGAGCGCGGCCGCGCCGTACTCGGCGACGACGCTGGTGATGAGCACGCTCGAGGTCAGCATGTCGGAGCGGATGTCGCGGATCTCGTTGTTGCCGACGAGCACGAGCACGCACGAGATCGGCGCCAGGATGGCCAGGAGCGTGACCGCGATGAGCTTGCCGCGGATGGAGATGCGCGCCCGGGTCATGGGCCGCCTCCGTCGGAGACGACGCGCGAAAGGCGCAAGAGCTGCGCGTTGAGCGTGAGCGCGCTATGGCGTGCGCCGGCCGGCGAGATCTCGAAGCGCACGCGCCCTTCGGGATCGAGCACGAGGTTGATGAGCACGCCGGCGCGCGCGAAGCCTTCCGAATCGGCGATGGTGACGATGGGGTGGCCGGCGACGGCGTCGAGGATCTGCTTGAGGCGCGGCCGCTCCTCGGAGGCGATGAACACGACGTGACAGGCCGACAGATCGCCGTTGGGCGGCGGCCGGCGCAGCTCGACGCGCCGATCCTTGATCTTGCGCGCGCGCGCCAGCGCCTCGAGATTGGCGGCCACCGGCGTGCGCCCGATGACGCACAAGACGAACGGCGCGTCGGGCGCGGCGAACGCGGTTGGCGGCCACTCGATGAAGTGCGTGAAGCGCTCGACGAACTCGGCCTTGACGCGCGCCTCGAGCTCGTCGCCGTCGGCGCCCGGTGCGGCGAACGCGCTCGCCGTGGTGGCGGCGAACGTCAGGCAGGCCAAGACGCACCCAAAGCGCCTGCCTCGCCTCCACGCCCGTCCGCCCATCGACCCCTCCCACGCCGCCACCCATGCACACGTCAGCCGTCGCGTCTCACTCCGCCGCTGCCGTCGCCGGCGGTGAGCGCGCGCTCGGGGCCGCGCCGGCGCGCATCTCGGCCACGATCCCGTTGACCCGCCGTACCAGCGGCAAGGGCACGAGGCCGAGGCGCGCGTTGGCCGCGCGCGCCGCCTCGAGGTACTCGCGTCGGAACGCGTCGCTCATCGGCATTGCGCGCAGCCCTTCGCGCGGAAAGACGCGCCCGAGGATCTCGGCGTCCTCGAGCCGGCCGAGACGGGCGAAGCGCACGCTCAGCCGCTCGCCGGCCTCGCCGAGCGCGCGCTGGGTGTCGCCGTCGAGCCGCTCGAGGACGGCGCGCGACACGATCAGGCACGCCGGCAAGAACATGCTGCGCAGATCGGTGAAGTAGCGCGCCTTGACGCCGTAGCGGAACACCACCGCCGCCACCGGGATCGAGAAGAAGCCGTCGACGCGCCCGCTGTCGTAGGCGCGGCCCGCTTGATCGATCGGCAGCGGCAAAAGATCGGCGCCGATGAGCGCCAGCTGCGCGCCTTCGACCTCGTCGAGATCGTAGATCCAGTTGCGTCCCGAGCGCAGCTCGTCGAGCGTGCGCACCGGCTCGCGCGAAAAGAGCACGCGGTGGCCGAAGCCCGAGCTCAGCGCCAAAAAGGTGAACGGCGTGGCCCGCGCCTCGTCGTCGAACAGCGGACGCAGGCGGCGCAGCACGGTGTCGGCTTCGTCATCGCTCTCGACGAGCCCGGCGACCTCGACCGCGTGCAAAGAAGGCGCGACCCGCTGGCACATGACCGCGCCGGCCAGGCCGGCGAGCTCGCCGGCGCGCACGCGCTCGAGCTCGGCCAGCTCGTCGCCGCTGCCGGCGCCGAACGTCCACTTGATGCGCAGGCCGCCCTGCGTGGCGCGCTCGATCTCCGTCGAGAAGTCGGCGAGGAGGCGCGCCCACGCCGTGCCTTCGGGCGCGATCGTCGCCATGCGCAGGCTCACCGGCGCCTCATCCGCGCCGGCCGCCGCGCCGAGCCCGCACAAGGACAGGAGCACCACCAACCCCACCCGCGCCATGGCCAGATCCTGGGGGCCCGGCTCGATGGAGCAAGCCCTCACAAGCTGACGATTTTTGTTCAACGGCGAGGCGCCAATTCCGAGCGCCGCCGACGGCTGGACGGGCTACAGCTGATCGCCTATACCTAATCGGATGAACCTGCACGGATTCACTCAGACGATGAAAGCGGGCGGTGTCACGCTCGGAATCATCCTGACGTGCTCCGTTCTCGTGCTTGCCGTCGGCATCGAGCGGATCGCTGCGTTGTGGAAATTCCTGGATCGGGCACGCACCCTGGCCGAGACGGTCAAGCGCTGCCTCTATCGCGGCGCGGTCGCCGAGGCGCGCGCTGCTTGCGAGCGCAGCTCGTCCCTTGCCGCCGAGTTCTTCCTGGTCGGCTTCGAGCGTCACGGGCGCTCGACCGAGGGAGCGCTCGAGGCCGCCGTCGATCGCGAGCGGCAGCGCGTGGCGCTGACGATGAAGGGTCAGCTCTGGCTGTTGGCGACCATCGGCGCGACCGCGCCGTTCGTCGGCCTCTTCGGCACGGTGTGGGGCATCTTGCGCGCGTTCGAGCAGATCGGCGCCACGCACCAGGCCGGCATCGACGTGGTCGGCCCCGGCATCGCCGAGGCGCTGGTGACGACGGCGGCCGGCATCATCGTCGCCATCGAGGCGATGGTCATCTACAACTATTTCATGGCGCGCCTCGGGCGCGTTGCGCTCGAGCTCAAGCTGATGGCCGAGGAGTTCGTCGAGCTCTTGCGTGAGCAGAAGCCCGATCCGCGCAGCAAGTCGGGCGAGCAGCGTTCCGTCGATGCGCCGGCCGCGGTGGTCAAGCCGACGCC
The DNA here is from genome assembly GCA_036494045.1 of Polyangia bacterium. GTDB lineage: Bacteria > Myxococcota_A > Polyangia > Palsa-1104 > Palsa-1104 > JAQBQH01. The sequence continues at coordinate 4,415 of DASXOU010001012.1, forward strand.
GACGGAGGCGTAGCCGTGGGCATCGGCGGACCGAAGGGCGAAGAGGGCGGCGAGGGCGATCTGTTCGCCGAGATCAACATCACGCCGCTGACCGACATCTTCCTCGTGCTGCTCATCATCTTCATGGTGACCTCGTCGGTGATGGCCTCCGACGGCGCTCGGGCGGGCGTGCGCGTCAATCTGCCCAAGGGCGCCACCAAGGAGATTTCG
>DASXOU010001013.1:0-4845 GCA_036494045.1 Polyangia bacterium
GTCGGCGTCAGCGGGATCATGAAGCGCCCGGTCGCGCCCGGCGGCACGTCCGCGCTCAGCGTCGACACGCGCGTCGGCGACAGCCACTCCGCCGTCGCCAGCGGCGAGGCCTGATCGCGCGGCGTCGGCGCCAGCTTGGTCACGCCCGCCTTCCACGTCTCCGAGCCGACGTTCTTCAGATCGATCCATTCCTCGACGGTGTCGCCGAGGGTGACCGACAGCGGCGCCTTGCCCGCCGCCGGAAACGACTGCGCGACGAAGTCGGCCGAATACTTCGGCAGCGTCACCACGATCTGCGCCTCGATCTGATTGTCCGCCGGTCCGCCCTGCCCCGGATCGGAGAACCAGGCCACGCCCTCCTCGACGAGATCGAAATATTCGTTGTAGGTGCCCGCCTTCGCCGGCGCGTGAAAGTTGAAGCTGAACTTGAAGTTTGCGCCCGGCGCCACGGTGCCGGTCACGTGCGCCGCGCGGCTCGACGACAGCCAGCTGCCATCAGCGAACGCGCTCGCGCGATCGTGCGGCTGCGTCGTGCCGAGCTTGGTGTTCGCGTCCCACGTCTTGGTCCCCGTGTTCTTGAGCGTGATGCTCGCGGCCACCGTCTGCCCCGCGATCATGTTCATCGCCGTCGACGCCAGCGGCCACGACTGGCTCACGTACGACGCCGCGTAGGGCGAGCCGCCGGCGATCGCCTGCAGCTGCGCGAGCGTGCCGTTGAACTCGTCGAGATCGACGTTGCCCGAGATCCCCGACACCGCGCCGTTGTCCGCGTACTGCCACATCTGGAACGTCGACCAGCCGCCCGCCGGCAGGCTCGGGCAGCTCACGCCCCAATTGGCGACCCACAAGCGATAGTGCGACTCGTTGGGGCTGCCGACGTTGGGCCAGAAGCCGGGCGAGACGTAGATGAACGGCGTGCGCCCGGTCTTGGCTTCGACGTGCGCGAGCCACGCTTCCATGTTCGCCTTCATCGTCGCGGCCGATTGTCCGTCGGTGACTTCGACGTCGAGGACGGGCGGCAGATCGCCGTCGCCGAGCGTGCCCATTTTGGCGAGGAATTGATCAGCGACGGTGATCGGATCGTCGCCGGCTTCGAAGAATTGATAGGCGCCGCGCAAGAGGCCCGCGGCTTTGGCGCCGGCCCAGTTGGTCGCGAAGTCGGGATCCTGATAGGTGCCGTCGGAGACGCGGATGAACGCGAACTGTTTGCCCGCGGCCTTGACCGCCGACCAATTGATCGATCCCTGAAACTCGGACACGTCGATGCCCGGCACCGTCGAGCCCGGGCACGCGGTGACGGCGCCTTCGACGACGCCGACGTCGACGCGCGAGGCGCCGGTGCAAGCGGGCGCGCCGAGCGCGATCGCCAAGAGAGGTCCGACGAGAGATGCGCGCGATGAGGTCATGCGCGCCCATAGAGCAACGCGCGTGCCGCCGACAACTGCGCGGGATTGCGCGTGTGCGACATGCGCTCCGCGACCGGCAGGTTGCGCACCTGCGCACTCGGGTGAGCACGCGCGTCGTGATAATGTCGCCGCCATGCGCATGCGAATCCTGGGAGTGATGGTGCTGCTGGCGGCGGGCGGATGCGGCGACGACACCACGAGCGGCATGGACATGACGACCAGCGCCGACATGGCGGTACCCGATTTGTCGACGGGCGCGACGACGGCGCGCGGCGAGGAGCTGGTCAAACATCTCCTCTTTTGCGGCAACTGCCACACGACGCCCGACGCGATGGGCAACCCGTCGACCGATCCGAACGACTTTCTCGCCGGCGGCAAGTCGTTCACCGTCAACATCGGGCCCGACGCGGGGACGGCGACGATCTATGCGCCCAACCTGACGCCCGACAGCGCCACCGGCCTCGGCATGTGGACGACCTCGCAGATCTCCGACGCGGTCACCGTCGGCGTCGACAACATGGGCGCGGCGATGTGGCCGACGATGCCGTATCAGCGCTTCGCGTCGCTCACGCTCGAGGACTCGACGTCGATCGCGCTCTATCTGCAGTCGCTGCCGGCCAAGAGCCACACCGTGCTCGAGGACACCGCGAGCACGGCGCAGGCGGGCGCGGCGTTCGACTTCACGTCGATCCCGCACACGACGCTGGCGGCGACCGATGCCGCGTTCGCGTCGGCGGAGCGCGGGCGCTATCTGGGAATCCTCGGCTGCTTGCAGTGCCACACCGCGCCCGGCAGCGGGCCCGGCGGGCTCGACACCACCAAGCCGTTCGCCGGCGGCCGCTCGTTCGGCACCTTCAAGTCGCAGAACCTGACGCCCGACGCGACCGGGCTCGCCGGTTGGACGGTCAACGACATCGTGCAGACGCTGCAGACGGATCTGGAGAAGGGAACGGGCGTGATGTTGGCGCCGCAGATGCCGGGCGGGCTCAACGCGCTCGGCGGGCTCAGCGATCCCGATCTCAACGATCTCGCCCAATACATCCATACGCTGCCGCCGGTGATGAACGGGCCGTTCGGCCACCCCGACATGTAATGCCGTCGCGACGACAATTCCTCTCGCGTGGCGCGCTCGGGCTGGCCGGGCTCGCCGTCGGTGGCCGCGCGCGCGGCGACAAAGCGGGCAAGCCGGCGGACCTGGCCGCGCCTGTCGAGGCGACGGCGCCGCCGGCGTTCGGCACCGCGCCGTCGACGGGGCCGGCGGTGTCGGCGGCGACCTTCGCCGAGGCCGAGAAGCTGGTGCAGGTCACGATGACGCCGAAGGAGCGCGCGCTGGCGGCGTCGAATTGGCGGCAGTCGATGGCGGCGCTGATCGAGCGGCGGGTCGGGCCGCGGCGCGTCGCGCTTGGCGCCGAGGACGTGCCGGCGACGGTGTGGAACCCGAGCGCCGCCGCTGACCATGCCGCGCGTGCGCAATCGGCCAGCGCGGGCAAGGAGCGCTTCGTGCGCTCGCGCGGCGCCGCCCCGCCGCTGCCGGCGCGCGACGAGGACATCGCGTTCGCGCCGCTGACGACGCTGTCGCGCTGGATCGAGACGAAGAAGCTGACCTCCGAGCGGCTGACGTCGATCTACCTGTCGCGGCTCGAGCGCTTTCAGCCGAAGCTCCTCTGCAGCATCACCATCGTGCGCGACGCGGCGCTCGCCGCCGCGCGCCGCGCCGACGCCGAGATCGCGCGCGGAAAGTATCGTGGGCCACTGCACGGCGTGCCCTGGGGCGCCAAGGATCTCCTCGACACCGCCGGCATCGCGACGACGTGGGGCGCCGAGCCGTTTGCCAATCGCGTGCCCGCGACCGACGCGACCGTGGTCAAGCGGCTCGCCGACGCCGGCGCCGTGCTCGTCGCCAAGCTCAGCCTCGGCGCGCTCGCGCTCAACGACGTGTGGTTCGGCGGGCAGACCAAGAATCCGTGGAACCTCGACGAAGGCTCGTCGGGCTCGAGCGCCGGCCCCGGCGCGGCGACGGCGGCGGGCCTCGTCGGCTTCGCGATCGGCTCGGAGACGCTCGGCAGCATCGTCTCGCCGTCGACGCGCTGCGGAGTCGCGGGCCTGCGGCCGACGTTTGGCCGCGTGCCGCGCACCGGCGCGATGGCGCTCTGTTGGTCGCTCGACAAGCTGGGGCCGATGGCACGCGGGGTCGAGGACACCGCGCTGGTCTTGCGCGCGCTCTCGGGTCCCGACGCCGCCGATCCGTCCACCGTCGCGTCGCGGCTCGACTTCGACGGCAACGCGCCGGTGCGCGGGCTGCGCGTCGGCTTCTTCCCGGCGTGGATGAAGAAGGCGCCGGCGACGCCCGTCGACAGCGCGGCGCTCGAGCACCTGCGCGGCGCCGGCTGCGTGCCGGTCGAGGTCGCGCTGCCCGATTGGCCCTACGACTCGCTCGCCACCATCTTGTTCGCCGAGTCGGCCGCCTCGTTCGAGGAGCTGACGCTCTCGCGCGGCGTCGATCAGCTGAAGATGCAGGTCGCCGACGGCTGGCCCAACACGTTCCGCCAATCGCGCTTCCTCTCCGCCGTCGACTTCGTGCAAGCCGATCGCCTGCGCCGCAAGGTCGCCGTCGCCATGGCCGAGCTGTTCGCCAAGGTCGACGTGCTCCTGGTGCCGTCGTTCTCCGACATGCTCACCATCAGCAACTTCACCGGCCACCCGTCACTGACGGTGCGCGCCGGATTCGTAGAGATTGACCGCGCGCGCGACGACTTTGCGCCCAATCCGGCGCACCCGTTGCCCACGTTCAAGCCGCCGCGGCGCGTCCCGCACGGCACCACGCTCATCGGCCGGCTGTTCGACGAAGGCACGCTGGTGCGCGTGGGCATGGCGCTCGAGCGCGCCGCCGGCGTGGCGCACGAGCGTCCGCCCGGCTTCGATCGAAATTAATCCGTTTCATTCGCAGATATTCATATCGAATCATCGATATCGTGAATTGCAGCCGCAGTTACACATGGGGCGCGCGCTGTAGCCGATAAGCCTCACTTCGCCGTCGCAGCACCGTCGCCGGCGACTGCAAGCAAGCATGCATTTGTCGGACAGCGAGATCCGCACTCCCGTCGACGAATCGGCCCCGCTAATGTGTTCGCGCGAGACCGAATCGCACGCGGGCGAGGTGCCACAGATAAGGCGAACGTGCCGTCAAAGACCACCTCGGACTACGCATTCGCGCATACGTTCCCGCGATTACAATCGCCGAAAACGTTATTAAAATCGATTGACTGAATATCGATTTCGCAATTACTGTGGCGCTGACCGAACTAGGAGCAGTGGATGCTCATGACCCACGTTGATCACGCGCTCGGCGATGTCGTCGGGCGATACCGCCTCATCGGCGAGATGGCTCGCGGCGGAATGGGAATCGTGTATGTAGCGGCGGCGCAGGGGCCGGCCGGCT
>DASXOU010001014.1:0-3119 GCA_036494045.1 Polyangia bacterium
GCGTCGCCGCTGTCGCCGCGTCGCTCGCCGTCGGAGCGTAGCCGCCGCGCTCGGCGTCGTCGGCGGCGGAGGCGCGCCCGTCGGGCTCGATCAGCTTGACGCTGGCGCGCGCGTCGGCGCCGACGAAGGTGGTGCCGCGGATGTCGCCGCCCGGCGTCACCTGCACCTCGGCGGTCAGCGCCGCTTGCGCATTGCCGGCGCGCAGGATCCCCGCCACCGTCGTCGCGTCGCAGGGCTGCCCGCCCGGCATGGGCTCGACGTTGCGCGCTACGACCAGCTCGCGCAGCGCCTTTTCCGCAGCTACCGGCGCGTCGGCGCCGTCGCCGGTCACGCTCGCGCAGACGACCGCGCGCGGCTTGCGTCCGGCGATCGTGGTCGGCGTGCCGCCCGACGCCGCGATGTCGCGCGCCAGCCGCGCCGTCGCCACCGCCGCCGACAGGTGCACCTGAAACGTGCCCGGCTGCTGCTCGCCCTCGTCGAGGATGCGATAGGTCGTGACCCAATTCTTCGCCTTCGGATAGATCCGCAGCTTCAGGTCCGAGGCGCGCGCCACCAGCTCGGTGGGCTCGAGCACCGTCGCCGCCCCCTGCTCGACCGCCTGGCGCAGCGCCTCGTCGAGCGCCCGATCGCGCGCGCGCACGCGGTCGCCGGCGACGATGGGCGCCTGTCCGAGCGCCTCGAACATCGGCTCCTGCGCGGCGCCGAAGGCCGGCGCGGCGACGAGGATCGCGAGAATCAGGCTGCGCATGTCCCCATCTTAGTACGTCGGCGCGCCGTCGCTAGATCCTGGTTTCCACGAGCAGCAGCTTATTGTTGCTGTCGTCGACGATCTTGAGGTCCTGGCGCGAGCCGACCGGCAGGATGCCGCGCACCTGTTCGAGGCGGTGGCGCTCGAGGAGGATGAAGATGCGCTCGCCCTTGTGGCGCGCGAACCACGCCTGCGGCTGCAGGTTGTTGGTCTCGACCCAGGCCCATTTGTCGGCCGGGTTCGACTGCGAATAGACCTCGTTGCGCGTGTAGAAGTTCTCGCCACGCCAATAGAGGTTGTAGACGATGAGCGGCTCTTCGGGCCCGCTGCGATGCGCGTAATACGCGGCGATGACGTGCTTCTGGCTCCAGTGCGGCCCCAGATCGGGCAGATAGCGATCGATGAGAAACGCGCCGTAGAGCGTCCCGGCGAGCGCCAGCGGCAAAAGCACGCCGAATCGCACCGAGCGCGCGACGTAGACCAGCGCCACCAGCATCGACGCCGCGGGAAGGAGCCACAGCCACGACGACGGCGACGGCGCCGGGCCGGTCGTCGATGGGCCGGCGCTGATGCCGATGACGAGCGCCATCACGAACGCGCCGGCCAGCGCGAGCACGTGCCCCGATGACGGCGGCGCGGCGTCGTCGCCGGCGGCGGCCGTCTCGTGTCCGCGCGCGGCCGAGACCACGAGCGCGATCAGCGCCGCGACCGCGAGCCCGCCGAGCAGCAGCAACAGGCCGCCGTATTCGTAGCGCGTGCCGTACATCGTCGTCGTCGGCCACGGGCGCCCGGTGCCGGGCACGAGCACGTAGTCGTAGTCGAACATCCACAGAAAGCGCGGCGGATAGGCGGCCAGATCGCGCGCGCAGGCGAGCGTGACCGGCAGCGCGATGAGCCCGAGCGCGATCGCCTGCCAGCGGCGCGGCGCGGTCATCACGTCGTCGACGAAGAGCGCGGCCAGGATGGCGATGGCTGGCAGCGCCGGCAGCGAATAATGGTGGAACTTGGTGTTGACCAGCGTGATGGTGCCGACGTCGACGGCGATCCAGACCAGCGCGAAGCGGGCGAGCGCGCCGCGCACCGTCTTCGGCGCCAGGAACGCGGCGACGCTGCCGACGGCGGCGATGCCCGACCACGGGAACATGCCGTAGGCGATCCACTGCAAGTAGTACTCGAAGGTGCCGCGGTCGCCGTTGCGGCCGGCGGCGCGATTGACGTAGTTGTCGCCGATGAGCTCGTTCCAGAACGGGCGGCCGTGGCGGATCATCATCGCGTGCCACCACGGCACGCCGCAGGCGATGAAGACCATGCCGCCGCGGATGAGCTCGAGGCGGAAGATGTCGCGCCAGCGTCCGGCGCAGACGAGGTAGATCACGAGCGTGAGCCCGGGCAGCGCCAGCCCCGCCGGCCCTTTGGCGAGCGAGGCGAGCGCGCACAGGAGCCACGCTATTAATAGGTAGAGCTCGCGGCGCGACGTGGCGCGCGCGGCCCACCACAGGCTGACGAGGAAGCAAAAGATGTAGGGCAGCATCGGCACAACGCCGGGCAGGATCAGCGTCGGCGTCGCGCGCAGTCGCAGGTCGATGCTGTCGATGATGAGCTGCGTCGCCGTCGACAGGATGTAGAGCGCGAAGAAGCCGTAGAACGCGGTCGTGTGCGGCCACGACAGGAATCGCCATTGCCGTCGCGGCAAGGGCGGCGCGCCGGGCCCCATCTCCGGATCGAGGAGCGCGAGCGCGCCGAGGCAGAGCGCGATGGTCATGGGAGCGACGAACGGCATGTCGGTCATCGCCTGCCGCGCGATCAGCAGCCACTCGGGCGACGACAACAGGATCACGGCGGCGATGGCGGCGGCGCGGCGCGAGGCGAGCCGGCGCACCGTCGCGAACACGGCGGCCAGCGACGCCATCGCCAGCAGCAACGACGGCATGCGCAGCGCCCACTCGGCGCGCCACGAGGTCACGAGCTCGTCGGCGCGCGCGTGCGCCCACTCGAGCCCGGCGAGCTTGAGCGAGATCGCCTCGAGCCAGAACGTGAGCACGGGCTTGGACCAGAACTCGCCGCGCGGCGCGTGGTCGAGCGGCGAGCCGGGCCACCACAAGCTGATGAAGTCGTTGCGCGCGAGCATCTGGCGCGCGACCTCGCCGTAGTGCGTCTCCCACGGATCCCACGCGCCGTAGTTGCCGGCGAACGGGATGAGCACGAGGAGGGTCAGGGCCGCGACCGCCAGCGCGGTGCGACGCGCGGGAGTGGCGACGAGGGCCGAGAAGGCGCGCTGCATTTTCCGGCGCAGGTTACAATGAAGCATGCGGTTTGCGCTCGTACTTTTGTTGGCGCTCGCCGGGTGCGGACGGGAGGGGCTGCCGAGCGG
>DASXOU010001015.1:0-2344 GCA_036494045.1 Polyangia bacterium
GATCGCGTCGGTCGCGAGCACATCGCTCGCCGGCCCACCCGTGCGACACGGCGCCTCCCGCAGTCGTCGCGCCAGCTCGTCGGCGCGCGTCGCCGTCAGCACGTCGGTCGCGCAATTGGCCCGTCGCAGCGTCGCCGCATAGGTCAGCGCGCCGGCGTCGATGGCGATCGCCGCCACCACGAGCTCGTCGAGACCGAGCACCCGCTGCACGCTCTCGGCGTCGGTCGCCGCCACCTGCTCCGCCACCGCCGGCGCATCACCGATGGGTGCCGCCGCGAACGCGCGCGCCACTTCGGGCCGCACCATCGCCTCGGTCAGCTCGCTCGCCGGCTCGAGCCGCTTGGCCAGCCCCCACTCACGCGCCGCCTCTTGCGCGCGCTTGAGCTCGAACAGCGCGACGCCGTGCCACTTCGCCGCTTCCGCCCACTCCGACGCGACTCCCGGTCGCGCCGCTGAGGGTCGATAGGTCGCCTCGGCATCGCCGAAGAGCGCTTCGGCCTTCTCCAGCTCCACTCTGGCCAACGCACGCCGCCCGTCGCTGACGAGCTGCGCGCCGCGCGCGAAGAACGCCAGGTTCGACTCCGCCGTCCACCCCACCGCTACCAACCCCAGCGGATCTTCGACGACATCGGCCCCGCGCGCGCGTTCGGCCGCCTCCAGCGCCGCCGTCGCCTCCACCTGCCGCGCCCTCGCCCCGCCCGACGGCGGCGCCGACAGCAGCACAGCGACGGTCACGAGAAAATGCACGAGCCCACGATATCACGCGCTATCATTAGCCCGCCATGGAACGTCCTCGACTTCGCCCCCTCGAAGCGTTTCCCCTCGCCAAGAACGGACAGAAGCTGCTCGGCCTGCGCGACCCTTCGCGCCTGACCGACGCCGTCGCCACGCTGCCGCCGGTCGCCGTCGCCATCGTGCAGCTGTTCGACGGCGACTCGACGCGCGACGAGATCTGCGCCGAGTTCCAGCGCCGCTACGGCACCCCGCTGCAGCGCGACGCGCTGGACCGGTTGATCGACCAACTCGACCAGGCGTACCTGCTCGACTCCGATCGCTTCCGCCAGTTCTCGGCGACCGTCTTCGGCGCCTTCGCACAATCGCCGACGCGCAAAGCGCACCTCGCCGGCGAGAGCTACCCCGCCGATCCCGCGACGCTCGCCGCGCAGCTCGACGGCTACTTCGATCCGCCGAACGGCCCCGGCCGCCCGGCGCCCAACGGTGCCGCCCTGCCGCGCGCCATCGTCGCTCCGCACATCGACTTCGCGCGCGGCGGCGCCGCCTACGCGTGGGCCTATAAGCCCCTCGCCGACGCCGCATCGCTGCCCGAGCTCGTGGTCCTGTTCGGCACCGATCACATGGGCGCCGAGCAGCCATTCACGCTGACGCGAAAGCACTACGAGACGCCCTTCGGCGCCATGACCACCGACGTCGACCTCGTCGACGCGCTCACGAAAAAAGTCGGCGAGCGCCTCGGGGAGCAGCGCGCGCAGGCGCTCTTCAAAGACGAGTACCACCATCGCGGCGAGCACTCGCTCGAGTTCCAGATGGTCTGGCTGCGCCACATCTGGAAGGAGCGCGCCGACGCCGTAAAGGTTGTCCCGATCCTCTGCGGCTCGCTGCACGACTTCGTCGAGAACGGCCACAGCCCGCGCTCCGACGCCCGCGTCGACGTCGTGCTCTCGACGCTGGTCGAGCTCGTCGGCGCGCGCCCGACCCTGTGGATCGCCGGCGCCGATCTGGCCCACGTCGGCCCGCGCTTCGGCGATCAAGACTCGCTCGACGCCGGCGATCGCAGCTCGCTCGAGCGCCGCGATCAAGAGACGCTCGTGCACGCCAGCCGCGGCGACGCCGCCGCCTGGTTCGAGGAGATTCGCAAAGAGCGCGATCGCCGTCGCGTCTGCGGGCTGCCGCCCATCTTCGCCATGCTCGAATCGGCCAAGCCCGGCGCCGGCCGCGTCGCCGCCTACGCGCAGTGTCCCGCCGATGACGACGGCGGATCGATCGTCTCGATTGCGTCGCTCGTATACGGCGGGTAAGGTAGCGGCCATGTTCATCTGGGACGAGAAGCCGAAGACGAATCAACGGCGCGCCAAAGAGTCGCGCACCGCCATGTTCAAGAAGGAGATCGAGGATCGCGCCGCGCTGCTCTTGCGGCTCGGTTACAAAGCGGGCGACGTCAAATCGCGCCTGCGCAAATCGGTCGACTGGGACTTCGATCTCTCCGACGTCCCCGATCACACGAGCGAAGTCGACCGCATCGTCGACGACGTCTACAAGCGCAACCAGAAATAGCTCACGCGAGGAGGCCTGATGAAACCGTACGCGCTGTTGTTGGCAACAGTCG
>DASXOU010001016.1:0-6424 GCA_036494045.1 Polyangia bacterium
CAGAAGCGGCGGCACCCGCGCCGACCCGCCCGACAGGTAGATCTTCGAGATCGTCGTGTCGGGATGCGACGCCAGGAAGAAGTCGATCGACTTCTGGAACTCGCCGGCCATCTGCGACGAGGTCATCTGCAGGATGCGCGCGACGTCGGCCGACGCATCTCCGTCGGTAAACGCGACCTTGAGCGCCTCGGCCTCTTCGCCCGACACGCCGAGATGGCGCTTGATGTCGTCGGTGAACGAGTTGCCGCCCGAGGTCACGTCGCGCGTGAACGCCGACGTCCCCTGCGCCAATATATTAATGTTTGAGAGCGAAGCCCCCACGTTGACCAGCGCCACCACGTCGTTGGTCTCGCCGTGCGCCGCCTCGAACGCGTTCTGCATGGCGAAGGCCGCCACGTCGACCACCACCGGCGTCAGCGACGCCTCGCGCGCCACCGCCGCGTAGTCGGCGACCACTTCCTTCTTCGCCGCCACCAGCAGGAGCTCCATCTGCCCCTGCGCGTTCTTGCCGCCGAGCGCCTGGTAGTCGATCTCGACGTCGTTGCGATTGAACGGAATGTGGTGCTCGGCTTCCCACGGCACCTGCTCTTCGAGCTCGTCCGGCGTCATCGCCGGCACGAAGATCTTCTTGATGATGAGCGCGTTGCCCGAGATCGCGAGCGCGACTTCCTTCTGCTTGATCTTGAGCCGGTCGAACAGCGCGCGCACCGCATCGACCACCCCCGAGTGGTTGAGGATGGCGCCGTCGACGATGGTATCTGGTGGAATCGGCTCGATGCCGAAGTTGAGCAGCTGAAAGCCGCTGCCCTTCTTCCTCACCTGCGTGACCTTGACCGCCGAGCTGCCGAGGTCGAGTCCGATACAGTTCTTCGCCATCGCCGCGTCCTCTTTTCAGGGCGCGGCGTCTGGCCGGGCCCGTCAGTCTTCTTCTGCGTCGCCGAAGACCATCACGCGGTCGGTCGGTTTCAAGCCGAGCGCCTCGAGGATCTTCCGCTTCGTGTCCATCCGCGCCTTCATGCCGCGCTCGACCCGGTCGATCGTCAGAGTCGAGAGCCCCGCCCGCCGCGCGAGCTCGGCCTTCGACATCATTCGCTCCGTCCGCAACTTGCGGACGTTGTTCTTCGACTTGGCCGACTTCTGCGCGCGCGCGCTACCTTTCGTCGCCTCCTTGGAGTCGTCGTTCTTCGGTGCGACTTCGTCTTTCTCGTGCGCTTCCATCGGCCGAGGAGAATGATGGGATCGCACCCTCCTCAACGTCAAGAGAATATAAAAGATACTTAATTAAGTAGTCTCGCATCGCACGATATCCTACATCCTACCACCTGTAGGTACCTGGTCAAATTTTTGTCGTTCCTACAAATCATCGATCCCGAACTCCTTGATCTTGTAGAGCAGCGCGCGATGGCTGATCTCCAAGATTTTCGCTGCGTTGGTGCGATTTCCCTTGGTCTCGCGCAACGCCTTGCGAATCAGCTCTTCCTCGATGATTCGCGTCGTCTTCTTGATCGACAGCTCGCCCGACTGCAGCGAGAGCCTGATACGGTCGCGACTCTCGCGGATTCGCTCGGGTAACCCATCGGCCTCGATGCGCTTTCCGTCACAAAGCACCATCGCCCGCTCGATCGTGTTCTCGAGCTCGCGGACGTTTCCCGGCCAGCGATAGTCCATGAGGAGCTTCATCGTCTCGGGGCTCGCGCCGTCGATCGCGGTGCCCAGCTTCGCGTTCGTCCGCGCGATGAAGTGATCGACGAGCTGCACGATGTCCTCACGCCGATCGCGCAACGGCGGCAGCGCAATCGTGATCACGTTCAAGCGATAGAACAGATCTTCGCGGAAGCGACCCTCCTTCGCTTCGGTCGCCAGATCGCGCACGGTCGCCGCCACCACGCGCACGTCGACCTTCAGATCCTCGACGGAGCCGACCGGCCGCACGATGTGCTCTTGGAGCACGCGCAGGAGCTTCACTTGCGGACCGAGCGGCAGCTCGCCGATCTCGTCGAGAAACAGCGTGCCGCCCGACGCCTCTTCGAAGAGCCCCTTCTTGTCGCGGATGGCGTCGGTGAACGAGCCCTTCTTGTGCCCGAACAACTCCGACTCGAGCAGCGCCTCGGGGATGGCGCCGCAGTTGACCGCGACGAACGGACCGGACGCGCCCGGCGACTGCTCGTGGACGGCGCGCGCCACCAGCTCCTTGCCGGTGCCGCTCTCGCCGGTGATGAGCACCGTCGTCTTGTATTCGGTGATCTTCTTGATGGTGCGGAAGATCTCCTGCATCTTCGGCCCGCGCGCGATCATCGACGCCGGCCGGCCCGCCTCGTCGCCGCCGGCGCGCGCGAGTTCGCGCTTGAGCGCCGCGTTCTCGCGACGCAGCCGCTCGCGCTCCTCGGCCTTCTTGAGCACGAGCACGACCTCGTCGGCGCGGAACGGCTTGGTCACGTAATCGTAGGCGCCACGCTTCATCGCCTCGACGGCGGTCTCGAGGTTGGCGAACGCCGACATCAGGATCACGGTCGTCGGCAGGTTGCGCCGATGGATCTCGTCCATGAGCTCGAGCCCGTCGAGCTTGGGCATGCGAATGTCCGAGAGCACGACGTCGTACGAGCGCGCGGCCAGCTCCGCCAGCGCCTGCTCGCCCGACGCCACCGCCGTCGCTTCGTAGCCTTTGGACTTGAGGAGCAGCACCAGCATGCGACGAAGATCCGCCTCGTCGTCGACGACGAGGACGTGCCGAAGCGGGCCATCGGCTAGCGTGGCCCCGCTCACAGGCGGCGTGCGGCCGGCCTGCTTTTCCCGCGTGCTCGCGTGCAACAGTCGCCTCTTTCCCCAGCGTAGGGTGGCATGAATCGCCGGATCCCGCAAAAAGTGCAGGGTCTACGATCGCTTGGAAAAGGGCGCGCGCGCAGCCAACCGGGTTGTAGGCAAACGCCAACTTCGTTGGCGCAGCGCGTGATTGCATCTCGTGATTCCAATAGGTTAGAATGGCGAAAGTAGGCGCGCGGCTTGCTGACTTGCGACTTTGCGCACGCTCATTCTAAGATGCGCCGTTCTGGAGGATCCTATGCGTTCACGTAGCGCCAAGCTCGCCCGGATGATCGCCCCGCTCGGGCTGATCCCGCTGTTCGCATGTCTGTCGCCGCCGGTCGAGTCGCCGAAGACGACGGTCACCCAAGAGACCAGCGTGCGCGTCGAGCAATCGGTCAAGAACAAGGTCGACCTCTTGTTCATGGTCGACAACTCGAACTCGATGGCGCCGAAGCAGCAACAGCTGCAACAGCGCTTTCCGCAGCTCATCAAGCAGCTCGACGCGTTCGCCGCGCAGGGCAACGACGCCTGGTATCACATCGGCGTCGTGACCTCGGATCTCGGCGCGGCCGGCGATCTGCAGGCGTGCGCCAAGGCCGGCGGCGACGGCGCCAAGCTCCAGGTCGCGCCGAACCCGATGTCGTCCTTTCCGGCGCCGACCGACTGCGGCGGCTTCACGCTCGGCGGCGGCGAGAACTTCATCGACTACAACCAGATCGCCGGCACCAGCAACGTCATGGGCATCACCGGCGGCGCGCTCGGCGATCAGGTCGCCGCGGCGTTCACCTGCATGGCGTCGGTCGGCGATCAGGGCTGCGGCTTCGAGCATCAGCTCGAGTCGCCGTACCGCGCGCTCCACGACAACATCGCCCAGAACACGGGCTTTCTGCGCTCGGACGCGATCCTCGCCGTCGTCTTCGTGACCGACGAGGACGACTGCTCGGCGTCGGACACCACCGATCTCTTTGCCAACACGACGCAGGCGAACTCGATGTACGGCGTCCTGCAGTCGTTCCGCTGCACGCAGTTCGGCATCCAGTGCAACGGCATGCCGCTCACCGGCCAGTCCGAGGCGGGCCTCACCGGCTGCACCTCGTACGACGTCTCGAACGGCGGCAAGCTCACCGACCTCAACACGTACATCAACTTCTTCACCAAGCCGGCGGCGCAGGGCGGCGTGAAGGCGGATCCGGATGACGTCATCCTCGCCGCCATCTCGGCGCCGAGCGATCCGGTCGGCGTGATGGTGACGATGCCGTGCCAGGGACAGTCGACGGTCGCTTCGTGCCCGACGCTCAATCACTCGTGCGCCGCGGCCAGCGATCCGATGCATTTCTTCGGCGATCCGGCTGTGCGCCTCAACGAGGTCGTCAACTCGGCGAAGAACCACAACCTGACGTCGATCTGCGACACCGACTATACGGCGGCCATCAACGCGCTCGGCAACCTGATCATCTCGAAGCTCGGCGTCGGCTGCCTCAACTCGCCGATCGCGAACCGCGCCGACGGCACGCCCGACTGCGTCGTCAGCGACGTGACGCTGAACCCGGACGGCACGACCACGACCAAGGAAGTTCCGTCGTGCGCGTTGAACAACGACACCGTGCCGTGCTGGGAGAAGGTCGACAAGCTCGCCGACTACAACAGTGGTATGTGCTACGAGTCGCCGCTGCCGACGGGCTGCAAGCTGCCTTCGACGTGCCAGCCGGT
Source organism: Polyangia bacterium (assembly GCA_036494045.1). Taxonomy (GTDB): domain Bacteria; phylum Myxococcota_A; class Polyangia; order Palsa-1104; family Palsa-1104; genus JAQBQH01. The sequence goes on from DASXOU010001016.1 coordinate 4,513, forward strand.
CGTGCAGGCCGCTCACCTCGGCGACATGCCGGTGCCGAAGTGCGCGGGCACGGGCGCGGCGGCGGACATGAACACGTGCGAGCTCGCCTCGGTGTCGATCGATCGCGGCATGGACTCGATGGGCATGCCGAACGCGGCGCCGCCCGGCACGACCGCGCAGGTGTCCTGCGCGACCATCGCCTCGTCGATGTAGTCCCTCCGCTACTTCGTAGTCATCCTTCGCCAACCAGGTTGCCGGCCGTCGCCGCGAAAGCGGCAGCCGGCGCCCTTTTGCCGTCGGCGCGGCGCTTGCTCATCGCCGGCGCATGCGTCGTGTGATCTTCGCGCTCGCGCTCGCGCTCGCCGGCTGCTGCGGCGGCGGCATCGTCGCCAGCCCGCAGCCGCCGCTGCCGACCGATCCGTGCGCGGAAAACTTGTGCATCACGACGAGCGCGAAGAACAAGGTCGACATCCTCTTCGTGCTCGACGACGCGCCGACGATGGCGGACAAGCTCGCCACCTTCCGCGCGTCGCTGCCCGCGATGCTCGATTCGCTGACGCAGTACGCGGCCAACGGCGAGCCGGCCTGGTACCACCTCGGCGTCGTGACCAGCGATCTTGGCGCCGGGCCGGATGCGATTCCCGCGCTCGGGTGCAAGCCGAGCGGCGACGGCGCGGTGCTGCGCGGCAGCGCCGACATGGGCGGCGGCGAGCGCTTCATCGACTACGATCAATTGTCGGGCGCGAGCAACGTGCCCGACGTGGCGGCGACGCTGGCGTCGATCACCGACGTCGGCAGCGGCGGCTGCGACATTCGCCAGCCGCTCGAAGCCGCGTATCGCGCGTTGCACGACGACCTCGACGAGAACCTCGGCTTCCTGCGCAGCGACGCGCTCCTCGTCGTCGTGTTCGTGACCGACGCCGACGATTGCTCGGTGCCCGTCGGCAGCGATCTCTTCGACGGCTCGAGCGCGGGCGTCGCCGAGTATGGGCCGCTCGATCGCTTCCGCTGCACGCAGCACGGGATCGCGTGCAACGGCGCGCCGGTGCCGGCGGCCGCGGTCTCGGGGCTCACCGGCTGCACGTCGTACGACGGGTCGAACGGCGGCAAGCTCACCGATATCTCGCAGTACGCCGACTTCTTCACGCGACCGGGGGCGCAGGGCGGCGTGAAGGCCGATCCGAACGACGTCAAGCTCGTGGCCCTCGCCGGGCCGGTCGATCCCGTCGGTGTGACCGTCACGAGCCCGTGCGCTTTCGACGCGACCATCGCCATGTGCCCGAAGCTGAACCCGTCGTGCGTGGCGCCGAACGACACGCTCGCCTTCGGTGACCCCGCGGTGCGGCTGGCGACGGTCGTTCACGCGAGCCAGCAAGACTTCCTCGGCTCCATCTGCGCGTCCGACGACAGCGACGTGATGCGCATGCTCGTCCCCGTCGGCCAGGGCGGCCTCGACCCCGGCTGCATCAAGACACTCGTCGCGACGCGCGCCGACGGCACGCCCGACTGCGCCGTCGACGACGTCACGACGGCGCCCGACGGCACGCAGACGACCCGCGAGCTACCGTCGTGCGCGGAGAACGGCGACACGCCGCCCTGCTGGCAGCTCGTCGACAGGCTCGCGCAGTACGACAGCGAGGGCTGCATGCTGCTCGGGCAGATGGATCCGACGACGTGCGAGCTGCCGCCCGCGTGCCAGCCGGTGCTCGACCCCACCGACGGCATGCGCCAGCTCTACACCGTCACGATCGATCGCGGCCCGAACGGCCCGGCCGCAGGCTCGACCACCAGCATCGTCCACTGCGCAACGTAACAGCGCGGGTGGCATTGCGGGTGGGGCCCGACCGAGAAGCGCAGGGCAGAGGGGCCTCATGAGAAGGCACCGTCGGAGAAAGCACGATCTGCGCGATCGGTGCAACGCCTGCCCGAGCA
>DASXOU010001017.1:0-3833 GCA_036494045.1 Polyangia bacterium
TCCGGCGAGCAGGGCATCTTCGACGACCTGCACGCGCTCGTCGATACTCTCGGCAGCTTGCGCGGCCGCATGGGCAAAGTCGCCTCCACGCTCCGTCGGACGTAGGCCCTCGGTGTAGCAGCCTCTTGCGGCCATGCCAGCCTTTGTACGAGGCTAGGCCATCATGAAACTTCGCCTGCTCCTTTGTATGGGTGTCCTCGGCTGCGGCTCGGGGACGATGAGCTCGAACAAGCAGCCACCGGTGTTCGTGCAGCCGATGCCGTCGGACACGATGGGGCCGGCGTCGCTCGGCTGCATCGGCGGATATGCCGATCCGGTGGCGCCGACGACGGCGACGACGGTGGCGCTGACGGTGCTCGACTTCGAGCACTCGACGCCGGTGATGGGTGCCACCGTCGAGGTCTACCTCACGCTCGACGCCGTCAACGCCATGATGCCCGACGCGACCGCGGCGGCGCCGACGGACGCCAACGGCAACGCGACGATCGTGGTGCCGCCCGGCTCGTATCGCGTCATCTTTCGCACCGTGGGCGCGCCCAATACGATCGAGACGCTCGAGTTCAACCGCGCCTACAACGACGGCGCGCGCGTGAGCGTCTCCGAGGCGACCAAGAGCGAGATCCCCGCGCTCCTCAACCTGCAGCCCGATGACACCAAGGGCGTCGTCGCCGGCAGCCAGCGCGACTGCGTCGACGCCGAGCTCGGCGGCATCACCATGAGCCTCACCTCCGACGGTGGCCCCTACGACAGCACGATGAACGTGTTCTACTTCCAGGACTTCGGGACCTCGCGCGTGCCGGCGCTGGCGCAGCATTGGACCTCGGGCGACGGCGCCTTCGCCGGGCTCAACGTGCCGCCGGGAAATGCGACGGTGACGACGGCCGGCCGCGCAGACGCCGCGGGCGCGCTGCTCAAGCTCGGCACCGGCGTGGTGCCGGTGCGCGCGGGATCGATCACCATCGTGCAGCTCGAGCCGCTCGGACCGCGCACGTGAAGCGAGCGACGCTCGTCGAAGTCGCGATCGTGTTCGCGATCGCGACCGGCGCGGCGTCGCTGCTCTACAACGTCGGGCAGTCGATCGGCTTCATCCATCGCAATCTGCACGCGCTCGTGGCGTTGGTGTTTTTGGTGCTGCCGCAGATCGTGTTGCGCCGGCGCGGCAACATCGAGCGCTACGGCTTCACGACCAGGCCGCTTGGGCTCAACCTCGCGATCGCGGGGCTGGCGATCGCGATCGTGCTGCCGCTGTTCGTCGGCGGCTTCGTGCTGGCGACGCGGCTTGCCTGCGCGCATCTGCCGTCGTGGGTGCCGGGATCGTGCGTGCGCGTCCTGCATCCGACGTGGCGGCTGCCGCGCGATTTTGCGATGAACGCGGCCGGGCAGCTGGTGGTGATCGCGCTGCCTGAGGAGCTCCTCTTTCGCGGCTACATCCAGGGGCGCCTCGAGGAGGCGTGGCCGCCGACGGCAAATCTGCTTGGCGCGCGCGTCGGCGTGGCGTGGGTCGTGACGGCGGCGCTGTTCGGGCTCGGCCATTTTCTGGTGACCTTCGAGCCACAGATGCTGACGCGATTTTTTCCCGGGCTCGTCTTCGGCTGGATGTTCGCGCGCACGCGATCGATCCTGCCGAGCACGATCTTCCACGCCGCGTGCAACTTGATCATGGCGGTCCTCGGAGCCAGCCTATTGTCGTGACCGCCGCCGCCTTCTTCGACATGGATCGCACGCTCATCCGCGTGAACTCGGGGACCTTGTGGATCCGTTGGCTGCGCGAGCGCGGCGAGCTGTCGTGGTACGAGACGGCGCGCGGGCTCATGTGGATCGCGCAGTACAAGCTGGCGCTCCTCGACATGGAGTCGGTGGCGACGCGGGCGAGCGCGCTCATGCGCGGGCAGCTCGAGTCGGAGCTGCTCGACAAGACGCAGCTCTTCTTCGACTCGCTGATCGCGTCGGCGGTGGCGCCCAAGGGGATCGAGGCGATCGCGCAGCATCGCAAGGACGGGCACGAGGTGGCGATCTTGTCCTCGTCGACGCCGTACGTGGTCGAGCGGCTGGCGGCGCAGCTCGGCGTCGAGCACTCGATCTGCACGCACATGAACGTCGCCGACGGCATCTTCGACGGCACGCATCGAAAGCCCGCCTGCTACGGCCCGGGCAAGCTCCACTGGGCCGAGGCGTGGGCGCGCGAGCACGACGTCGATCTGTCGCGCAGCTTCTTCTACACCGACAGCTACACCGATCTGCCGATGCTCGAGCGCGTGGGCGTGGCGCGGGTGATCAATCCCGACACGCGGCTGCGACGCCACGCCAAGCGCGTTGGCTGGGCCATCGACGAGTGGTAGACGTCTAGGATGCTCACTCCGGCAGTCGAGGCGCTGGTGGCGTTGGCGCTCGAGGAAGATCTCGGGCGCGGCGACGTGACGTCGGAGGCTATCTTCGCGGCCGGCGAGACCGCGGCGGGGACGATCGTGGCCAAGGAGCCGCTGGTCGTCGCCGGGATCGAGGTGGCGGCGGCGGTGTTCGCGCGCGTCGATCGGCTGAGCAGCTTTCTGCCCAAGCTCGCCGACGGGGCGCGCGCGGAGAAGGGCGCGGTCGTGGCCGTCGTCGAGGGGCGCACGCGCGGGCTGCTCTCGGCGGAGCGCACGGCGCTGAATTTTCTGCAGCGGCTGTCGGGGGTGGCGACGATGACGCGGCGGTTCGTCGACGCCGTCGCCGGGACCCACGCGCGCATCGTCGATACGCGGAAGACGACGCCGGGATGGCGCCTGCTCGACAAAGAGGCCGTGCGCGCCGGTGGCGGCGGCAATCATCGCGTCGACCTGGCGGCGGGCGTGCTCATCAAGGACAACCACGTCGCCGCGTGCGGCGGGGTCAAGGCGGCGGTGGAGCGGGCGCGCGCGCGGGCGCCGCACTCGTTGCGCATCGAGGTCGAAGTGACGGCGATCGATCAGATCGAGGAGGCGCTGGCGGCCGGCGCCGACATCGTGCTGCTCGACAACTTCGAGCCGGCGACGGTGGCGCGCGCGGTCAAGCAGATCGCCGGGCGCGCGCTCGTCGAGGTGTCGGGCGGGATCAACCTCGACACCGTGCGCGCGTTCGCCGAGGCGGGGCCCGATCTGATCTCGGTGGGCGCGTTGACCCATTCGGCGCGCGCGGTCGATCTCTCGCTCGAGATGTAGCGGCGTGGACTCCGACGAGCGCCTGTTGTCGCTCCTCAGCGCGGGCGAGTTCGTCTCGGGCGAGGCGATCGCGGCGGCGCTGGGAATTTCGCGCGCGGCGGTGCAAAAGCGCGTCGAAGGGCTCAAGCGGCGCGGCTTTCTCGTGACGGCGGCGCCGCGGCGCGGCTATCGGCTCGACGGCGAGCCCGACGCGCTCACGGCCGACGTCGTCGGCGCGCGGCTGACGACGGCCTGGCTCGGGCGCGCCTGGCGCCATCTGCCGCGCGTGGGCTCGACCAACGACGAAGCGGCGGCCTGGGCGCGCGCTGCGACGGCGGCGCCCCACGGCGCGGTCGTGGTCGCCGACGCGCAGGACGCGGGGCGCGGCCGGCTCGGGCGCAAGTGGCACTCGCCGCAGGGCGAGAGCTTGTACTTGTCGGTGGTGCTGCGGCCGCCGTTGCCGCCGCATCGCGTGCCGCCGTTGACGCTGGCGGCGGGTATCGCCGTCGCCGAGGCGCTGGTCGCGTACGAAGTGACACCCGCCCTGAAGTGGCCGAACGACGTGCAGCTCGACGGCAAGAAGGTCGCCGGCATCTTGACCGAGATGTCGGCCGATCTCGATCGAGTGCATCATCTCGTCGTCGGCATCGGCGTCAACTTGAACGGGCGCGCGTTTCC
>DASXOU010001018.1:0-3145 GCA_036494045.1 Polyangia bacterium
GAACGTCCTTCGGATAGTTGTAGCCGCGCGACTCCCACGTCTCGGGAATCCGCTTGCGCCAGCAATCGCGAAGGAACGGCAGATACGTGTTCGGCCCGCCGAGCAGCAACACCTTGTGCCGCAGCGTGTTTCCGCGCGTCAGCACCGACAGGTTCTGCATCACGATGGCATCCGCCAGCGAGTTCATGATCTCGATGGACGGAATTCCCGACTTCACCAGGTTGACGATGTCCGTCTCGGCGAACACGCCGCACTTGGCCGCCACGTGATGGAGCTTGCGATCGTCGAACCCGATCGCCACGACCTCCTCGTTGGGCAGGCCGACCTTGATGACGCACTTGTCGATGGTCGCGCCGGTGCCGCTGGCGCACTTGTCGTTCATCGAGGTGATGGCGGTCTTCTGCCCGGTCTCCTCGTTCTTCTTGAAGATGATGATCTTCGCGTCCTGCCCACCGAGCTCGCAGACCGAGCCGACATCCGGATGCAGCGTCTCGACGGCGAGCGTGACCGCGTTGACCTCCTGCACGAACTTCGCGCCGATGTGCGGCGCGATCGGCGCGCCGCCCGACCCGGTGATGAAGATGCGCTGGTCGGCGGTCTTGATGTTGGGGAAGGCCTCGGCGATGCGCTCGAAGAACGACAGCACGAACTCGGCCTGCTTCGTCTGGTGACGAAGGTAGTCGCTCCACATGATCTCTTTGGTCTCGGGATCGACCACGACCGCCTTGACCGTCGTCGAACCAACGTCGACGCCGATGGCGACGGCTTTCGTTCGCGGGTTGACCTTCTCAGCCACGCGCGCTCCTTGGGTAGACTGACATACCAGTCCGAATTAGACTGACACCCCAGTCTAGCCGCGGGGCACACCGATAGTCAAGTAATGGGTTGATCTAATGCAGGGCGAGAAAATTCAGGAAGTTAGCAGGTGAAGATCTTCTCGAGCTCGGCTTCGATCTTCTCTTCTTTGGCGCTCTTGGCGACCGCCAGCTCCTTGATGAGAAGTGAGCGCGCCGTATCCAGCATCTTGCGCTCGCCGAACGAGAGATCCTTTTCGAACTTGAGCAGCGACAGATCGCGCAGCACCTCGGCGATCTCGAAGACGCTGCCTGTCTTGATCTTCTCCATGTACTCGCGGTAGCGCCGGTTCCACGTCTGCCCGTCGACGGAGACTTCACGCGTCTTCAGGATGTCGTAGACCTCTTTGACCTCGTTCTTGTTGCACACGGAGCGCAGGCCGACCGCGGCGACGTTGCTGAGCGGGACCATGATCCGCATCCCGTTCTCCATGATGCGGAGAATGTAGAACGAGAGCTTCTTGCCGCCGATTTCTTTGGTTTCGATGCCAGTTACTTCTGCTACGCCGTGCGCGGGATAGACTGCCTTGTCGCCGATCCGAAAGGATACATCCACGCAGCACCTCCGCTTCGGACACACGTCCGGGGACGCAGGAACCTACCACGCGAGACTGCCCGCGTCAATGCCATCGGTGACGGAAACTACAAAACGGCGGCGGGTTTCGCGGCCGCAGAGACTGCGCGCGGCTTGTCCTCGAGGTAGTAGCGGCGCTTCTGCACGAACGCGACGACCAGGCCGACGGCGCTGACGCCGAGCGCGGCAAAGGCGAGCGAGCGCGACATCGTCGTCGACGGGAAGATCCACGCGCCGATGAGCAGGCTGCACTCGGCGACGAGCCGCGCGCCCCAGCGGATGGCGCCGTCCTCGGCGCGATGATGCGCGAGCAGGTTGTCGAGCCCGCCGTGCGCCAGCTCGAACGCGACCAGCGCGATGATCGCCCACGACGGCGAATCCGCGCGCGACTGCGCGCCGACGGCCACGCACGGCAACACGATCGACGTCACCAGCCGCACGATCTCGGCGGGGACGACGCGCCCGCGCCCTTTGAGCTTGCCGACGCCGAACAGGTAGCCGAGCCCGCTCGCGTAGGTGACGGCGACGATGAAGTACATGAGCGCGATCGCCAGCACGTGCCCGCCGAAGCTACGATGAATGAGCAAGAGCGCGGCGAACGAGATCGCGAACCAGCCGGCGCCCTTCCAGCGACGGCGCGCCACGAAGCGCAGCCCGAGATAGCCGACGATCGGCAGGAGCGCGAGCGCGCCCAGGAACCAATCCATGAACGACGGCGTCGCCGCCGACAGCAGCATCAGGACACCGACGCCGCACATCTGCACCCACGTCTTGTAGCGCGCCAGGTACGACGACTTGAGCTGCAGATCGCGCCGCTCGTAGGAGGTGCGCGCCGCCGTCACGAAGAACTCGCGCACGAACAAGAGCGCCACCATCCACGACGGCACCCACTGCAGATCGACCGCGGGCAAGAACGTGGCGGCGATGAACACCTTGTCGGCGATCGGATCCATCAGCCCGCCGAGCACGGTCGAGCCGTACTTGCGCGCGAGGTAGCCGTCGACGAAGTCGGTGCAGCCGAGCAGCGTCGCCAGGATCAGCGCCGCGTACTGCCCTTGCGTTCCGCAGTAGAGGAGCCAGCACGGCACCGGAATCAGCGCCAGCCGTACGAGCGTGACCTGATTCGCGGTGATGAGCGGTTTCTGCCCGGTGCTCGTCACGCGCGGAACATACAATAGATGAGCGGCTGCGGCTACTCGCGACCGGCGAGATATTCGACGATGGTCGCGACCGCGAAGCCGGTGCCGCCCTTGGCGACGTGGCCGGCTTCCTTGTCGGCGGCCGCCGGGCCGGCGATGTCGACGTGCACCCACGGCGTGTCGCCGACGAACTCCTTCAAGAACAGGCCGGCCGTGAGCGCGCCGCCGTAGCGATCGCCGGTGTTGCGCATGTCGGCGATCTCGCTCTTGAGCTGCTCTTTGAGGCGATCGGGCAGCGGCAGGTGCCACATCTCCTCGCCGGCGAGGCGCGCCGCCGCCAGCCAGCGCTCGACGAGCGAGAGATCGTTGCCCATGACGCCCGCATGATACGGCCCGAGCGCGACCATGCAGGCGCCGGTGAGCGTCGCGAAGTCGAAGATCTCGTCGGGCTGGATCTTCGTGCGCGCGTACGTGATCGCGTCGCCGAGCGTGAGCCGGCCCTCGGCATCGGTGTTGTTGATCTCGACCGTCGTGCCGTCCATCGACTTCAGGACGTCGCCGAGCTTGTACGCGTGCCC
>DASXOU010001019.1:0-2654 GCA_036494045.1 Polyangia bacterium
GCGCTGCAGTCGGCGACGCGCGTGCCGCCGGCGCTGGAACCGGCGGCGCCGCCTAAGCCGCTACCGCCTGCACAATGATCTGGTAGGCGAAGAGCGAGGGCCACAGCCGCGCGAGGGAATACTCGGCTTGCTCGAGGAGGCCGCCGATGCGCGCTTGCTCAGCGCGCGCGAACAGCTGCTCGAGCGGGATGACCGTGGCGTCCTCGTCGACGATGCGCAGCCCGGCGCCTTCGACGAGCCGGCGGAAGCTCTCGCGCGTGTAGAGCCGCACGTGGGTCTCGTCGAGGATTCCGCGCGGCGCGTAGCGGAAGCGGCCCAGCGCCAGCGACAGCCGCATGAACCACAGCGCCACGTTGCCGGTCGACGCGATTACGCGCCCACCCGGCGCCAGCCATGGCTTGCAGCGGCCCAGGATCGACGTGTCGCGCAGATGCTCGAGCACGTCGCCGAAGAGCACGTAGTCGAAGCCGCCGGCGATGTCCTCGCGCGACGGCGCCCACGATCCACCGTCGAGATCGGCGACATGGAAGCGCGCGCACGCGGCCCGCGCCGCCGGATCGTCGCGCCCGTCGACGCCGACGACGAAGCAGCCGCGCTCGCCGAGCGCGCGCGCGATGTAACCGCCGGCGCAGCCGACGTCGAGCACGCGCGTGCCGGCGCGCACCGCCTCGATGAGCCGATGGTGCGATGAGAACGGCGAGTGCTTCTCGGCGTACTTGGCCAGCGGCGAGTGCGCGTACTCGGGCCGATGCTCGAGGCCGGCTTCGTGGCGGCGAAACTCGATCACGCTCTTGACCACGTCCTTGGCGTAGCGGAAGCCGTTGACGTAGGAGATCTCGCTGCCGTAGTAGGTCGGGATCGGCACCTCCTTGATGCGCAGGCCGCCGGCCTTGAGTTGAATGATGATCTGCGTGTCGAAGTGGAAGTCGTCGCTGTTGGCCTCGAACGGGATCTGCGACAGCGCCTCGACCGAGTAGGCGCGATATCCCGAGTGGAACTCCGACAGGCTCATGCCGAGCGCCGCGTTCTCGAAGCGCGTGAGCACCTGATTGCCGAGCCACTTGTAGAGCGGCATTCCGCCGCGCAGCGCACCGCGCTTCTCCAGCATGCGCGAGCCGAAGACCGCGTCGGCCTCGCCGTCGAGGATGGGCTGGATGAGGCGCGCCATCTCTTCGGGCGCGTATTGCCCGTCGGCGTGGAGCAGGACGACCACGTCGTAGCCCTTGTCGATGGCGTAGCGGTAACCGAGCTTTTGATTGCCGCCGTAGCCGCGGTTGCGCGGATTGCGCACGATCTTGAGCGGCACCGGCCAGTCGCCCGACGCGGTCGCCTTGTAGCCTTCGCCGACCAGCACCGTGTTGTCCGACGAGGCGTCGTCGAACACGCACACCTCGGCGAGCTGCGGGCGCACCGAACGCGGAATGCGATCGAGCGTCTGCGCCAGCGTCGCCTCGGCGTTGTAGGCGACGACGTGCACCATGATCCGCGGCTTCTCGAAGACGCCGGCGCGCAGCACCGCGCAAGACTATCAGCGCAAGCGCAGGCGCGCCACCAGGCGCAACGGCAGCAGGCGCGACGGCACGCCGACGAGCGCGTCGATGGTGAAGCGGCCGGCGACCGCGCGCTCGAGCCGCGCGCGATCGAACTCGTGCAGGTGCCACTCGTCGTCCATCTTCTCCGACGGCTGATAGCCGCCCGCGCCGCCGCCGACCAGGCGCCGTCCGAGCGGCAGGCGATGCAAGAGCGCCTTGACGCGGTTGATGAGCGCCTCGTTCGGCACCGACACCACCGCGAAGCCCGACGGCATAAGAACGCGGCGCATCTCGCGCACCACCGCCTCCGGCTCGAGGACGTGCTCGAGCACCTCCGAGCAATAGACGCGATCGAACGCGCCGTCGGCGAACGGCAGTGCCATCGCGTCGCCGCGCACCAGCGCGGCCGCGTCGCCGAGGCGCGCCTGCGCTTTCTGCAGGATGAACGGCGACAGATCGATCCCGAAGCGCCGCCCGCCGATGCGCTCGAGCACGTTGCCGCCGCCGACGCCGACCTCGAGCACGCGCGACTCGGCGCCGGCGTCGAGGAGGCGCCGGATGGCACGCACGCGCAGCCGCTCGACGGCGCGAATCGGCAGCGCCGAGCGCGTGTGATAGGCGTCGGGATCGAACCGCCGCACCATCTCCTCGTTCCACGCGGTGAAGGCGTGGCGATCGCGCGGCCGCTCGCTCGGCATCAGCTCTTCACCTTCTGATAGAGCCGCCACTCGCCGGCGTGCGCGATCAAGCGGATCTTGCCGTCGGCGAGCGGCTTGTCCATCGGCGAAAATTCCCAGCCCTCGCGGAACGTCAAGAAGTAGTCGTACGGCGCGGCGTGCGCCTTCCAGTCGAAGGCTTCGGCGTGCGACCACGCCGGCGCGGGCAGGCGCGTGCGGTAGACGAGCGGGAAACCTTCGGCGAAGTTGTAGAAGTTGTAGCCGCCGTGGCGCAGCTGCACGTACGACGGCCATTGGTTGAACGCGCTCACGTTCACCGTCGAGTCGCCCATCGGCCGCAGGATGAGCGTGAGCACCTGCTTGCCGCGCGGAATCTGCGCCACGACCTCGTCGAAGCCGGCGGCGTGGCGGTTGAACTCGCGAAAGGCGCCGCCGAGCGCGATGC
>DASXOU010001020.1:0-3896 GCA_036494045.1 Polyangia bacterium
TGCTGCTGGGACGTGACCGAGCTCGAAGAGGCGACCAGCGCGCTCAAGCGCAACGCGGCGCTGCTGGCGGCCACGCTGCAGGTGACCAGCGACGGCCTCATCGCCGTCGACGCGGCGGGCAACGTCACCGCGCACAACGCGCAGCTCGCCGGCCTGTTCGCGCTGCCCGTCGCCGGCGGCGAGCAGCGGACGATCGAGAGCATCGCGGCGCAGCTGGAGGATCCGTCGCAGCTGCTCGGGCGCGTGCGCTCGCTCGGGCCGCGCGACGAGAGCGTCGACACGCTGGCGTTGCGCGACGGCCGCCGCGTCGAGGCGCGCTCGCGGCCGCAGCTCGTCGACGGGCAGGTGGCCGGGCGCGTGTGGAGCTTCCGTCCGGCGTGACCCGCGCGACGATGGTTCCGGCGCTTGCAGCCTTCGTGCTCGCGGCGACCTGCGCGACCTGCGCGGCCTTCGCGCTTGGAGGCTGCGGCGCGCGCAATCGCTACGACGCCGCGCGCGCGATCGCCGCCTCCGCGGTCATTCAGCTGGCGCCGGTCAGCGCCGCCGAGCGCCGCGAATATCTGCGGCGCGCGCGCATCTTCGAGCCGGTCGACGTGGCGTCGCGCGATCTCGCCGCCGGTCCGCCCGATCCGTGGGCCGCGCCGCCCGGCGCCACCGTCTCGTGCGACTTCATCGATCCCACGAGCGGCCGCGTGCCGACGAGCGGCACGACGCCCAAGTTCTTCTGCGAGCTGCGCCACATGCATCCGAGCGCCGAGGTCAAGGTGCGCTACGGCCGCGCCAACCGCGAGGTCTACGGCGAGGTGCTGGCGTCGCACCTGTTCTGGGCGCTCGGGCTCGCCGTCGACCACGACTATCCGGTGCGGGTGCGCTGTCATGGCTGCCCGGAGGATCCGTGGCGCGCCTATCGCGCGTTTCCCGCGGTCGACCGCTCGGCGCGCGCGACGCGCACGTTCGACGACGCCATGATGCAACGGCTCTACCCTGCCGCCGTCATCGAGACGCACAGCGACGAGGGCTGGAGCTTCACCGAGCTCGACGACGTCGACCCCGGCGTCGGCGGCGCGGGGCGCGTGGAGGTCGACGCGCTGCGCCTGCTCGCCGCGTTCGTCGCGCACGGCGACGACAAGCCCGACAACCAACGACTCGTCTGCCCATTCGAAGCGATCGATCCGGCGGGCCGTTGCACGCGGCCGCTCCTCCTCGTCGCCGATCTGGGCTCGACCTTCGGCCGCGGCGCGGCGCCGCTGTTCAGCCGCATCGACGACCAGTCGCGTCCAAGCTTCGCCGCCTGGTCGACCCTGCCCTTGTGGGAGGACGCGCGTGCCTGCCGCGTGCACCTGTCGACGCGCAGCGCGCCGCCGAGCCCCATCGTCGGCGAGGCCGGGCGGCGCTTTCTCGCCGATCGGCTGAGCGCGCTGACGGACACGCAGATCCGCGCGCTCTTCATGGCCGCGCGCATCGAGCGGCTCGGCGAGCTGACCCGCGGCGCCGACGGGCGCATGCGCCCGGTCACCGTCGACGATTGGGTGGCCGCGTTCGAGCGGCGGCGCGCCGCGCTCGTCGAGCACCACTGCGCGCGCTGACGGCGACGACAATGGCGAAGACGACGAGCCCGCCGGGCGCCTGTGCCGCCGGCGCAAAGCTGCAACCGCCCGCGCGCTTGGCGAAGCACGCGGCCGCACCGCTGTCGCCGGCGACGGCGAGGCAATCGTCCGTCGCCGCGCAAAACCCGGGCAGCCCGACGAAGCAGGTCGCCGCGCACACCGCCCGGCCACCGCGCTTTGGCGCCACGCAGCCGCCGCCGCCCTCGCAATCGGCGTCGCTCGCGCACGAGGCGCCCGGCGCGCCCGGGCTCGGCGGCGCGTGCCGGCAGCGCTCGACCCCGTCGCCGTCGGCGAGACAGCCGAGTCCGGCCGGACAGCCGCCGCCGCATTCGGGCGCGCAGAACGAGATCGCCCCGTCGTCGAGCGCCGGCAGACACTCGCCGGCGCCGTCGGCGCAGTTGCCGTCGTAATAGCAACGATCGCCCGCGCCGGCGGCGCCGACCGCGGTCGCTTCGACGAACGGCACGATGAAGTCGAGGTACGCGTCGACGCGCATGTCCGCCGCCGACGCGTCACACATCGGATCGCCCGACGACGTCACGCCCACGATCGCCTCGCCGCCGCCGCCGATGCCGGCGAACGCCGGCCCGCCCGAGTCACCCTCGCACGTCTGCGACGGCGACGGCGTGAACGAAAACGTCCGCGTCGCCAGCACCGCGACCGTCGCCGCGCCCTGCCGCTTCTGCGGCGCCGACGTATCGTCCGCCGACGTGCGCCCGAAGCCGACGAGCCGCAGCGCCGTCCCGGCGGTGACATCGCCGGACGCCGCCGCCGGCAACGCCACCGGTGTCGCCCCCACCGGCGCATCGCCATCGAGCAGCGCCACCGCGACGTCGCCTTCGAGCGTCGCCGGATCGAACGTCGGATGGCGCCGCACCAACGCCAGCGCCACCGCGACGTCGCCGGCGCCGCCCGGCAGCGCGCCGAAATGCGCCGTCGGTAGCGCGTCGTCCTCGGTCACGCAGTGCGCCGCCGTCACCAGCACGCGCGGTGCGATCAGCGTCGCGCTGCACACCAGAGTCGTGTCTTGCAGGAGCGCGACCACCGCCGGATCGCCGGAATCGTCGCTGCCGTTGGTGATGGCGGCAACGCGCGAGCCGATCCGCGTCTGTGGCGAGCACGCGCCGAGGGCGGCCGCGAGCACGGCCGCCCCCGCGCGCATCGATCGCTCAGCAGCCAAACAGCGCGATGACCGCCGTGATGTTGTAGCAGTAGTACCACTTGCCTTCGCGGCACCAGCTGTCATGAACCGCACAGCCATAGTGATAACAGCAATCGCCGCACACCCAACTCCAGCAGCTGCAGCCGGGGCCGCACATGCCGTAGCAGCTATCGCCCGCGTTCGGATAGGCGGCGCAATAGCCGTCTGTCGACAGCGCGGTGTCGAGCTTCTCGACGTTGATGCCGAGCGCATCGGCGCTCTGGCGCGCGGCCTTGTGCAAAACGAGCGACGCCGGGAACGCGCTGCCGGTGATGCCGCGAACGCCGAGCGCGCGTGACAACGCCGGCAGCTGCGCGACTTCGGGAAGCTGCAGCATGGCGTCGAGCGCGTGCGTGTCACCATCGAAGACGAAGCCTTCGGTCGAGACGGCGTCGGGTTGCGCGTCCGCTTGCGCGCGCGCTTGCGCGACGAACTCCTTGGTCGTGTGCATGGTGAGCGCGCCGCCCATGTAGCTGAACTCGTAATTGTCGCCGACGGTGGCGATGTGAATGATCTGGCGGCCGCCGATGCCGGTCAGATCGAAGTACAGATCATCGCCGGCGCGGGCGGCGTCAAAGCGAAGCAGATTGCCGGCGGCGTCCGAGTAGGCGCCGGTCAAGCGCGTCGCGCTCGAAGCCGAGAGCGTAATCCCGTCCGATGCGGCCGGAGGATCACCAGGCGAGGTAGCGCTGCCGCAACCGATCACCGCAAGAGCCAGAGCACAAGCCAGCAGTTGAGACGGTTTCATGGGTCACCTCTCGTTTGTATCGAAGGTGACCTTCTTCACACTTTATACCGAACCTGGATCCTAAAGGATTACACGTGTCTCCATTGCACAGTTTAATTTTATACAAGGCAAGAGTTGAACAACCAGTCGGTGCGTCTCCGGTTATGCATTCAAGTATATGACATTACATGGACACACGTCGCTGATGCGAGCTTCACCCACAGCGTAACTACGAGAAATACCGTATGTTCAATTAGTGAACCTACGTTTAACTCTTGAACGGATCGCGTCTCTACGGACGCGTCAGTCGCCAGCGAGGATCAGGCTGAGGAGGCCGCCGCTCGCGGTCGCGCCGGCGCAC
>DASXOU010001021.1:0-4086 GCA_036494045.1 Polyangia bacterium
CCCTGCACGGTCTCCTTTTGATAGACCGCGTCCGATTCGATGATCGCCTTGGCTTTGGCGAGCTCGGTCTCGCTGACTTCTTCGTGGCGCAGGCGGAACAGCTCGGACAACAGGCCCGCGAAGCCGGCGTCGAGATCGTCCGGCGGCATGGTCGCGCCGGCGACGAAGAGCCCCGGATCGCGCGGCGTATAGGCATACGCGAACGCCTCGGTGACGAGCTCGTCGCGCCGCTTGAGCCCGCGCGTCAGCCGCGACGAGTCGCCCTGCCCGAGGATGATGGCGAGAAGGTCGAGCGCCGCGGTGTCGTCGTGGTGGATGCCGGGGATGTGGAAGGCGACGCCGACCTGGGTCTCGCGCACGTCTTGCGTGACCACCTTGGCGCGCACCGATTTCTGCTGCGGCTCTTTGCGGTCGGCGGCGCCGCTCGGCCGCGCCAGCGGGCGCGAGGCCATCTTGCCCCACGCCTGCGCGATCGCCGATTGCGCGCGCTTGACGTCGAAGTCGCCGACGACCACGAGGGTCACGTTGTTGGCGACGTACCAGCGCTGGAAGAAATCGAGCAGCCGCTCGCGCGTGAACGACTTGACGGTCTTGGTGTAGCCGATGACGGGACGGCGATAGGGATGGCGCGAGTAGGCGGCGCCGAAGAGCGCCTGCGTGGCCACCCGCGAGGGGTTGTCCTCGCCCTGCTTCACTTCTTCGAGGACTACTTTGAGCTCGCGTTCCAATTCCACGGGATCAAAAGAGGAATTCTGCAGCGCGTCGGCCAGGATATCGAGCCCGGTATCGAAGAAGCGCGAGGCCAGGACGAGGTGATAGACGGTCTGATCGAACGAGGTCCAGGCGTTGATCTCGCCGCCGGCGGCCTCGACCTCGTGCGCGATCTGCCCGACGCCGCGGCGCGCGGTGCCCTTGAAGAGCATGTGCTCGAAGACGTGCGCGATGCCGGCGAGCTCGGCCGGCTCGTCGGCGGA
This sequence comes from Polyangia bacterium, assembly GCA_036494045.1. Lineage (GTDB taxonomy): Bacteria > Myxococcota_A > Polyangia > Palsa-1104 > Palsa-1104 > JAQBQH01. The sequence continues at coordinate 975 of DASXOU010001021.1, forward strand.
GCCGACCGCGACCCACGCCTGGAAGGCGACCACCTTGGCGGCGTGATTTTCCTGCAGGACTACGCGCAGGCCATTCGGGAGCTGGTAACGGACGGCAGTCATCAACCGAGGAGGATACGTCTGGAATGGAGCCCACGCCAAGCAGTATGCTGCCGCGCATCCCGGGCGGATCGTGGCGGCCGTGCTCGTGTGCACGGTCGCGTCGGTAGCAGTGTCGGACAACAAAGAGGTGGCGGGTCGCCGGCAGCCCGTCGGCGCCGATCGTGTCGGGCGACGGCGACAGGGCCTTCGGCAGCGACGGCATGCTCTACGCGACCGACCGCGACAACAACATCATCGTGCGCATCGACGCCGACCACGGCGCCGTCCAGCGACCCGACGACGCCGTGCGTGCCGGCGTAGGTGGTGAGCTCGATCCAAAAGATCGTCATCGCCACCGGCGCCGTCTCGCCGGCGGTGGCACAGAAGAAGTTCCTCTACTTCTTCTCGGAGGAGGGCAACGACGCCATCCGCCGCGTCGAGATCCCACCGGCATCGTGTCGACGGTGGCAGGCGGGCCGGGCAAGACCGAGATCCTCGAAGGGCCGGTCCTTCCCGGATCGATCAACCAGCCCGGCGCGATCCACTTCGCCGCGACGGGCGAGCTGCTGGTCGCGGTGCCGCGGGAGGACGCGCTCGTGCAGATTCGTTTGCCGTAGCGAAAACTTTCGGCCGCGTGGTAAGCTGTGGCGCGCACAAGGGAATTGTGCAACCGAGCGAATGGCGGCCGCGGCAATCGACGAGCTTCTGAAGAAGGCGCAAGCGGCGCACGGCGGGCCCGCCGCCGAGGCGTATCGCAAGGCCGCGCAGCTGACGCGCGAGCGTGGGGATCTGCTCGGCGCCGTCGAGCTGTACGAGCGCGCCGCCGACGAAGCGGAAAAGGGACCGGCCGAGCCGCGGCTGCGGGCGGCGATCGATCTCGAGCTCGGCGCGCTCTACGAAGGCGAGCTCGGGCGCATCGATCGCGCGATGGCGTCGTACGAGCGCGCCTTCAAGGTCGATCCCGACAACGCCCACGCCATCGACGCCGGACGGCGCGTCTATCGCGCGCTCGGCGACTGGCCGATGGTGGCGCGGCTCTACGAGGTCGAGCTGGAGACGGCGTCGAGCCGCGAGAAGCGCGGCGAGCTGTTGGTCGCGCTCGGGCGGCTGCACGCGGACAAGCTGCGCGACTGGGGACAGGCTGCCGTGCGGCTCGAGGAGGCGGTGCGCCTGCGGCCCCACGATCCCGTCGCCAAGGAGGCGCTGGCGTCGCTCTACATCGCGCCCGATTTTCCCGTCGTCGGCGACAACGAGGCGCAGCTGGCGCGCGCGGCGGCGCTGTTCGTCGAGCTCGCCGACGAGCGGGCCGCGCGCGGCGACGTCGAAGCGCAGATCGCGTTTTTGCGGCGGGCGCTCGGCGCCGATCCGTATCACCTCGAGGCGGCGACGCGGCTCGAGCGCGCCTATCTCGACGGCAAGCGGCCCGACGAGCTGCGCCGCTTCTATCGCCAGGGCGCGCCGGTGCCGCGGCGCGCGCTCAAGCTCGGCGAGCTGGCCATCGACGCGGGTGATGCCGACGAAGCGGCGGCGGCGCTCATCGAGGCGCACGACGAAGGCGACGACACCTCGCTCGTGGTCGAGCGGCTCGAGGAGCTGCTGACCACGCAGAAGAAGTGGGCGCAGATCGCCGAGCTGCGCGAGCGGCTCGTGGGCGAGCTCGAAGGGCGCGATCGCGCGGACCTCCTCGTCGACGTGGCCACGCACTGGCAGCGCGCGGCCAACGCCGAGCGCTACGAGTCGTCGCTGCTCGAGGCGCTGGCGGCCGATCCGGTGCATCCCGACGCCTATCAGCTGCTCGGCGAGCATCTGACGCAGAAGCGCGACTACGCGACCTTGGTCGGCATCGCCGAGCAGGCGGTCGAGGCGGCGCCGCTCAGCGATCAGCCGCGGCGACTGGCCGAGCTCGCCGACTTGTACGAGAAGAAGCTCGGCGACATCGCGATGGCGGCGGACGCGTGGCGGCGCGCCGAGGCGCTCTCGCCGTCGCCCAAGGGTGGCTCGGAGCTCAAGCGGCTCATGCAAAAGCAGGAGCGCTGGGCGTCGATGACGGCGTCGCTCGAGCGCGAGCTCGAGGCCGCGCGCGACAAGGACACGCGCGCCGAGGTGTTGAAGCGCCTCGGGCAGGTGCATCGCGAGCGGCACGATCTGCCGCGCGCACGCCAGCTGTGGCACGACGCGCTGGAGCTCAAGCCGCAGGACGCGTCGATCTATCGCTCGCTCGCCGAGCTGTCGGAGCGCGAGGGCAATCAGGCGGAAGTGGCGGAGACGCTGCGCAAGCAGCTCAAGGCGGCCAAGGAGAAGGTCGAGAAGCTGAATCTGCTGCGCAAGCTCGCGTCGCTGTACGACGAGCGGCTGCACGATCTCGAGGGCGTCGAGTGGGCGTGCGAGGAGATCCTGGAGCAGCTGCCGGGCGATCGCGATGCGCTCCGGCGCCTGGAGGCGGCGTTCGAGCACGCGGGCGAGGCCGGCGAGGGCAAGCTCCTCGACGTGCTCGAGCAGCACGCGGCGGCGGCGGCGACGCCGGCGGAGAAGCTCCCGCTCCTGCATCGGCTGGCGGCGCTGTACGAGAAGCGCGGCGACCCGGCGTCGGCGGCCGAGCGGCTCGAGCGCGCGGTCAAGCTCGACAAGAACGACGTCAAGGCGTACGAGGCGCTGGCGCGGCTCGAAGCGGCGCCCGGGGTGGAAAAGTGGCCGGAGGCGGCGGCGGCGTTGGAGCGCACGCTGCCCAAGGTGCCGCCGGGGCCCGAGGGCGTCGAGCCGTGGAAGCGGTACGCGCGCATCGTCGACGGCAAGCTCGGCGACGCCATGCGCGCGGCGCGGGCGTGGAAGGAAGTGATCGAGCGCCGTCCGACGGACAAAGAGGCGCTCGAGGGGTTGACGCGGCTGGCGCGCGCGCGCGGCGATTGGGCGCTGCTCGACGACGTCTTGCAGCGGCGGCAGGCGCACGCCGACGGCGACGACGCGGTGACTGTGGCGCTCGAGCGGGCGCAGCTCGCCGACGACCGGCTGAAGAATCCGGAGCGCGCGATCG
>DASXOU010001022.1:0-5181 GCA_036494045.1 Polyangia bacterium
ACCTTCTGCTTCATCTTCTCGGGCATGACGTTGCGATACGGATTGCGGTCGGGCGCCGGCGGCGGCGGCGTGGCCGGCTTCGACTTGCAGGCCGCGAGCGCGCCGGCGAGCGCGAGCGCGACCAGGAGCGCCAGCGCGGCGCGGACGAGAGAGGACATCGATTCGATGATACCGCGGGTGCGTGGTGAGCTCGTAGCGATACTGAACAAATGGATGCGGCGATTTGTCGCAGATTTTGCGTATAATCTTTTCGCATGAACCGGCGGCCGCGTCGTACGCGTGAAGAGCATCGCGAGCTAGCGCTCGCATACCTTGCAGTCGTGAGCGCCGACGAGGTTCGGCTGCGGCGGGTCGTCTCCGCGCACATCGAGCGCGTGCTCGAAGCGACCGATCACAACTTGTCGCTCGCCGCCGATCTCCTCGGCATGAATCGCCGCTCCTTGCAGCGCTACGCGCGCCGCAAGCAAGAGCGACCGAAGCGCAAGCGACGGGCCGCCAAGAAGCGCTGACGCTCGTCGATCGGCTTGCGCATCTTTTGAAGCTGCTCGATCGTTCTGAGAGTGATGGCGAAGATTCCGAGCGAGCTGGCCAGCGCGCGCGAGCGCTTTCTCGAGCTGGTAGCCGAGTTCAGGCCCGAGCTGCACCGCTACTGCTCGCGCCTCGTCGGCTCTGCGATCGACGGCGAGGACGTGGTGCAGGAGACCCTCGCCAAGGCGCTCTACGCGCTCGGCATGCAACCCGATCTGCCGCCGCTGCGACCGTGGCTCCTGCGCATCGCGCACAACACCGGCATCGACTTCTTGCGCCGCTACGACCGCCGCTTCGTCGAGTCGGTCGCGGAGCTACCCGAGCCGGCGCTGGCCGACGAGCCCGTGCCGCCCGACGTGATGCGCGCGTCGCTGTCGAGCTTCGTCGCGTTGCCGGTGATGCAGCGCAGCGCCGTCATCCTCAAGGACGTGCTCGGCTGCACGCTCGAGGAGATCGCCGAGACCACCGGCCGCTCGGTGCTGGCCGTCAAGGCGGCGCTGGTGCGCGGCCGCGCCAGCCTGCGCGCGCAAACTGAGCCCGACGTGGTGCCTTGGCGCGATCATCCCGAGACCTCGCCCGACGAGCGCGCGGTGCTCGATCGCTATTGCGCGCTGTTCAACGCGCGCGACTGGTCGGGCGTGCAGGCGCTCTTGTCCGAAGAGTGTCGGCTCGATCTGGTGGCGAAAGCGAGCCGCCGCGGACGCGCGCAGATCGTTCCGTACTTTGGAAACTACGCGCAAGAGGACACGCGCGTCGCCGTCGCCAAGGTCGAAGGGCGCCATCTTCTCGCCGTCTTTCGGCCGGCGTCGAGCCCGCGGCCGACCTATGTCATCGCGCTCGAGTGCGAGGGCGGCGCGGTGCGCCTGATCCGCGATTATCGCTACGTGCCCTATCTCGCGGGCGAGCTGGTGTTCGAAGAGGAGGGTGCGCATGCCTGAGCCGAACGGTCGCGCCGAAAAGCGGGCGACGGCGTTTCGCAGCGAGTGCGCGGTCGCGATCCGCATCGCGGCCACGCGCCAACGCGTCTGGTCGCTGCTGACGCGCGCCGCCGATTTTCCGCGCTGGAACTCGACGGTGACCAGCATCGACGGCGACATCGCGCTCGGCGGCAAGCTGACGGTGCGCGTGCCGCTCGCGCCCAAGCGCGCGTTTCATCCCGAGGTGATCGACTTCGTGCCCGAAGAGCGGATGGTCTGGGCCGAAGGCATGGCGCCGATGTTCCGCGGCCGGCGCACCTTCACCGTCGCTGCGAGCGGCGACGGCGCCGTCGAGTTCACCATGATCGAAGTGTTGAGCGGGATCATGCTGCCGATGATCAAGGGCAGCTTGCCCGATTTCGCGCCGGCCTTCGAAACCTACGCGGCCGATCTGAAGCGCGAAGCGGAACGGAGCGCGTGATGGCCAAGGCAAAAGGGACGAAGGAATCGCCGTGGCAGCTTAAGACGCCGCCCGGGACGGCGGCGTTCGCGGCGTATCGCGACGCCGAGGCGGATCCGCCGGCGCTGGTCGTGCAAGTGGGAAAGACGCAGCTGCGCTATCAGCTGCGCTGCATCGACGAGCTGCACGCGATGTTGCGCAAGCGCGGCGATTGGATGCTGCTCGGCAGCGCCGACGAGCAGAAGCCGGCCGCCGCCGACACCGTCGAGGCGTGGGGGCGCTCGCCGAAGAATCCCGTCGCTGGCTGGTATGGGCTCAAGAAGGGGATGCGCGGGCGCTTCGGCATGTACCTGCCGCCGGTGCTCGAGGCGCTCGGCCTCGCCGAGGTCGAGCACAATCCGAAGAACAACCGCATGCGGGCGCGTTAGGTCGCATCTTTTGGCGTCGCTCGGCCGTTGTTGGGTCGGGAGGCCAGAGATGATGAACCGTCAGTTTGCCATCGCAATCGCTGCGCTCGTGCTGTCGTCCTCGTTCGCCGCGCGTGCCGACGCAGGCGGCGACCGCGAGCAGCAGATCGCGCTCGCCATCAGCGCGGCGCCGAAGTCGGTCGCCGCCAAGGCGGGCGTCTACGTTCTCGACAAGAGCGGCTACGTGAAGGTGCGCGAGTCGCAAAACGGCTTCGTGTGCATCGTCGAGCATCGCGTGCCCAGCGCGGTCGAGCCGCAGTGCCTCGACGCCGAGGGGGTGCGGACCTTCTTGCCGCGCATCTTGATGGTCGGCGCGATGCGCGCCGGCGGCCGGCCCGAGGCCGAGATCCGCCAGGCGGTGCGCAAGGGCTTCGCCGAGGGGAAGTTCGCCGCGCCCAAGCGTCCCGGCGTCGACTACATGCTCTCGACGCACAACGTGGTCACCGTCGACGAGGACAAGGGGATCGCGGTGCCGTTCCCCCCGCACCTCATGTTCTACGCGCCGGGAATGACGAACGCCGACGTCGGCTCGGATGGGACGCCCGGCTCGGCGCTGTTCGTGGTCGACGAGAAGAGCCCGCACGCGCTCATGATCGTGCCGGTCGCGACGGACGGCGCCGCCGCGGCGCACACGCACGCGGCGCATTGAGCATTCACAATTTGTGACCAACCACGTCATTTGGGCGCTGGATCGCATGCGCTGCCACTTGCGCGCTCGATGGCGGCTAGAATTGCTGCATGCGCGTGCTCGCGACCCTAGTGGCGCTCTTGGCGGGCGGCTGCGCCGTACCTGGATACTACGTTCGGCCCGTCGATCTCGAAGTCGGCGCCGATGCGACGCCGGCGGTACGCGCACGCGGCGGCGCGTCGGTGATGCTGCGCGGCGACAGCTATCGCGCGACCGCGGAGCCGCTACGTAGCGACGGCCGCGTCGTCGTGCGCGGCCCGGGCCGTCACGGCCGGCGTTGGAAGTCAGGGGTGGTCACGCTCGTCGCAGGCTCGCTGCTCTCCCTCGCCGGCGCCGTGGTCGCGATCGTAGCGGGCGGCAGCTGCTTGGATGGATCGTGCACCGGATCGAGCGGCAAGCTGGCGGACCAGCTGTATTGGCTGGGCATCGGGCTGAGCGTGTCGGGCGACCTGGGCGCGGGGATCGTGGGGCCGGCGCTGATGATCAGCGGTGCACAACAGCCCCGTCGAGCTGCAGAAATGAAAAAGCCCCCGCATGCGGAGGCTTTATCGAGAGTGAGCCCAGAAGGAGTCGAACCTTCAACAAACGGATTAAGAGTCCGCTGCTCTGCCAGTTGAGCTATGGGCCCTGATTTTCAAACGCCGATCGGGGTGCGCCCGGGGCGACTCGAACGCCCGACCTGCGGATTCGAAGTCCGACGCTCTATCCAACTGAGCTACGGGCGCTCGAAGCGAAGTTTCAGTAGTTTATTGCGGGCCTGAACGCAAGTGAAAAATGTCTGATCGGACGCAAGCGAAAAATCAATAGTAGCTGCCGCGCGGCTCGGGCGCCTCGCCTTCTTCACCCTCGCCGTCCTTGCCCGGCACCGGCGGCGGCTCGCCCTCGTCGAGCGCGAACACCTTCACGGCGTCCTCGCGATGCCGTCCCGGCGCCACCCGCGTCAGGATGCTGAGGAGGTTGCGCTTCAAGTCGTCCATCGACGCCGCCGGCGTGCCGCCGTCGACGATCTTGCCGATGTAGTTGTCCTCGGCCGTGCGCACCGTCGTCAGATAGCGCGGATCGGAGCCGTCGAAATAGACCTTGTCGCGCGCCGGCGCTTGCGCCAGCTGGTCGCGCATCTTGTTGTCGACGCGCAGGCAGACGAACAGCTTCCGGTCGCTCTCAATTCGCATGGTAAGCGGGCGCTACGCTATCATTCCGGCGGAAAACGTCAATGCGGCAACGAACCGGAACGCGGCGCGTCCGCTGGCAGGTCTACCTTCTTCGCTGCGCCGACGACACGCTCTATTGCGGCTGCACCAACGACCTCGAGCGCCGCCTGGCCGCCCACGCGCGGGGGCGCGTCAAGTACACGCGCGGGCGGCTCCCGGTGGCGCTCGCGCACGTCGAGCGCGTGGCCGACAAGAGCGCCGCGCTGCGCCGCGAATGGCAATGGAAGCAGCTCAGCCGCGCGGAAAAGCTGAACCGCATATCCGCGGCGGAAACGAAAGCGCGCTTGCGTAAGCGGCCCAAATTGGCTATCGCCACTGCATGTGGAAAATTGCAGGCCTGAGCTTAGCCCTATGTGTCTTCGGCTGCGGCGGCGGTTCCAACAACAGTGACGGCGGCACGGACATGTCCGCCGTCGTCGTGCCGCACAACTTCGATCAGATCAACTCGGAGATCCTGCAACCGAGCTGCGCTGCGTTCAGCGTCTGCCACTCGGTCGACGGCGCGCGCGACGCCAACATGCTCGACTTGTCGACCGACCCGTACACGGCGCTCGTCGGAGTCGCGGCGGTCAACGCGAAGGCGGCCGGCGAGGGCCGTCTGCGGGTCAAGCCGTGCGACTCGGCGAACAGCTTCCTCACCATCAAGCTGCTGCTGCCGATGAACGAGGATTTGAACACCGGTTATGGCGACTATATGCCGGACACCAATCCGCATCTGCCGTCGACGCAGATCCAGGCGATCAGCGACTGGATCGATCGTGGCGCGCTCAAGAGCGAGTCGGCGACGGTGACGGGCAAGACGTGTCTGGTCTCGACCGACATGGCCGGCGCCCACGATTAGCGGCTGCGGGGCTGCGGCCGCAGCTCCGGGGCAGCTCGCGGCGTACGTCCTCGCTCTCTCGGTCACGGG
>DASXOU010001023.1:0-11314 GCA_036494045.1 Polyangia bacterium
TCGTCGTCCTCGCCCCTTTTTAGACCCTGGGGGGAGGGCGGGCAATGCAATTCGATCAGCGCCGTTTTTGGATCGACACGGTGACGATGAAGAGGGCGACGGTGACCGCGAGGACGACGACGTTGCCGAGCACCGGGAGCATCATGCCCACATTGTCCTACATTGTAGCCACTGACGGCAAGTAGGATGTTTTGGGTCAGTGCGGGATGACGGGCGAGCTCGCGACGGCGAGGGTGTCGGCGCCGCTGCCGTCGGCGTTGGCGCGGCGGTAGTAGAGGAGCCAGGCGTCGCCGACGGCGATGACGGCGGGATCGAGCTCGCCCGGGTGGTTGATGAAGTCGCTGGTGCGATCGAAAGCGGGATCGTACGGGTCCGGCGTGAAGGTGGCGCCGTCGGTGGAGACGGCGACGCCGATCGACCAATCGGGCGGCGTCGGCGTGGGCGTGCCGAATTGCGTCGACGGGCCGCTCTCGGTGCCGTGCGCGGCGAACCACAGGCGCAGGCGCAACGAGCCGTCGGCATCGACGTAGGGATCGACGAACGGGTTGGCGACGGCGTCGATGTCGGGCCACAGCGGCGTGCGCGCAGTCGATGGCGTGAGCGCGACCAGTGGCGTGGAGAAGACGAAGTCGGACGTGCCCGTGAAGCGCGTGAGGTTTCCGTCGGGATCGAGGACGAAGAGGAGCGGCGTGCCGTCGGCGGCCAGCATCAGCGACGGCGACTGCGCATTCGCCAAGGCCGGCGTCGGCGCCGACCAGGTGACGCCGTCCGGCGAGCGCGACGCGAACAGGCTGGCGCCCTGGGCGAAGATCATGGCGAAGCTGCCGTCGCCGAGGCGGACGACCGATGGCGTGGCGCCGGAAAAGAGCATGCCGTCGACGGTGAAGTGGGTGCCGTCCCCCTGCTTTGAGATGGCGCGCCAGACGTCGGTTTCGCCGTCGTCGCCGGTGTGATCGAAGAAGAGCGTGACGTTGCCGCCGGTGGCGAGGAGCGGCGAGGGATGGGCGACGAGGCCGCTTTGGCGCTGTAGCGCGCAGGCGAGGCCGCCGCAGTCGGCGTCGCTGGCGCAGGCGGTCGTCGTGCACAGGCCGCTCGACGATTCGCAGCGCTCGCCGTGCTGGCAGTCGCTGGCGCTGCTGCAGGTGCCGCGGCAGACGTGGCGGCCGGGGACGCAGCGCTCGCCGCCGGCGCAGTCGCTGTCGGCGTCGCAGGCGTGGTCGCAGCGGCGATCGGAGAAGGTGCAGACGAAGGCGCCGCCGGTGGGACCGCATTCGTCGGCGCTGTCGCAGACGGCGACCGAGCAGCTGCCGCACAGGCAGCGCTCGCGGCTCTGGCAGTCGCCGTCGCTGGTGCACGAAGCCGCGGCGGCGGGCGGCGCGCACAGGCCGGCCGTGCCGGCGCTCGGCGCGATGATGTGCGCGGGGCCGACGCAGATCGTGAGCGGGCCGAGATCGGTCCACGGGCCGACGTCGGCGATGCGCGCGCCGGCGTAGGGCGTGGCACGCTCGAAGCCGCAGCCGACGACGGTGATGGCGACGAGGATGACGAGCGCGCGCATCAGAAGTGGACCTCGAGTCCCGCGGTGAGAAGCACGATCGTGCCCGACGACGTGAAGCCGGGCGACGAGGTCAGCTTCGGATCTTTCGCGGTCGCGCGCGGCTCGAGTTGCTGCACCTGCAGCGCGGCGTCGATGCGCAGCGGCTTCGGTAGAAAATGGAGCAGCTCGCGCAGGATGAAGCCGACGCCGATGCCGATGACGTGGCGATCGTTGTCGGCGAAGCTGGTCAGCCCCGTCTGCGGGCGCACCGGCGAGGGCATGAACGCGTAGCCGAGGCGCGCGTCGACGTCGAGGTGCGCGTTGACCGTGCGATGCACCTCGGCGGCGAGGCGTGGGATGTATTGGTCGTCGAAGCGCACCGTCGGGAACTGCGGCGGAATCAGCGGCGGCGCGATCGCCAGGCCGACCGAGACGTCGAGCGATGGCAACGCGCGGGTGAAGCTCGACCACTTCTCCCAGTCGAGCTGCGCCGTGAGCGTGAGCGCGCCGAGATCGACGGCGACCGCGCCCGAGACGGTGTGCGGCGTGTAGAAGTTGAGCGCGATGAGCGAGATCAGGGTGTCGCCGCTGATGGCGCCGGGGAGATCGACGTGGGCCAGGATGTCGAGCGTGAGCTTGAGGTCGAGCTCGCCGCGATAGGCGGCGGCGAAACGCAGCCACGGCTTCGGCATCACGGTCACGCCGACGACGGGCGCGGCGCGCAGCGGCAGGTTGAAGTCGATGGCGGCGTTGCCGACCTTGTTGCCGGAGCTGACGCCGACGTCGAAGGTGACGCCGTTGCCGGCGGCGTCGGAGAGGATCGACGCGCCGGCGCCGATGGCGAACACGTGGCCAAAGCGCAGCGCGACGACGGGCTGCACGACCACGTGCTGGAGGTTATTGTCGAGGAGCGCGAAGTGCGGCTCGGTCGCGGGCACGAGCTGGATGCGCGCGATGAATTGATCGGGGAGATAGAGCGCGACGCCGAACGCGGCGGTGATGGGGCCGACGTGCGCGGGCAGGGCCAGGCCGATGGAGGTGCCGCGCGGCGAGGTCACGCCGGCGTCGCGGCCGTCGAGGCGTAAGGCCATGGCGCCGTAGGAGTACGAGACGGCGGCTTCGATGTCGTCGGTGAGCGCGACGCCGGCGGGGTTGTGGAAGGCGGCCTCCTGGCCGCGCGCTTCGGCGGTGCCGGCGCCGGCCATGCCGGCCATGCGCGGGCCGAAGCCGAAGGTGTCGGGCGCGTTGGCGTGCGCGAGCGCGGGCGCGACCGCGAGCGCGAGCACGATGATGGCCGCGCGGCTCATCGGCGCACCGTGATGGTGAAGCCGCCGGCGCCGACGAAGCCGCTGCCGACCTTGCCGAGCGGCACCGTCGAGCCTTGCACGATCTGCAGCTCGCCGTGGCCGTCGATGCGCAGCTCGCCGCCGAGCACCGCCACGCGCGCGCCGGCGCCGATCGTTAGATGATGTTGATCGCCGCCGAGCAGATCGGTCGCGGTCTGCGTCGCCGGCAGGGGCGAGCCGACGAACGCGTATCCGCCGCGCAAGGAAGCCGCCCAGGCGCCGCGGATGAGCGCGGTCCAGTCGATCCCGGCGCGGATGCTGGCGCCGTCGACGAAGCCGACGCGTGGCGGCTGAACGTCGATGGCGCCGACGAACGGCAGCTCGCTCGTGACCGTGACGTAGGGCCCGTTCCAGCCGCTCCAGTGCAGCCAGGCGACGTCGAGCGACAACATCAGCCGCGGACGCGCGCGCCAGGCGACGCCGGCGACCAGCGTGTGCGGCGTGTAGAGCTCCTCGGCGGCGACGTCGAGATCGATGGGCTGACCGGCGACGAGGTTGTTGGCGACCGTCGAGATGGGCACGCCGAAGGCCTGGCGATAGACGAGCGCGAGGGCGAGGCGCGGGCGCAATTGCCAGCGCACGCCGGCGTTGACGGCCAGGTGCGAGTAGATCTGCTCGTCGACGCGCGCCTCGAGCGCGCGCGTGGCGCCTTCGGTGGCCGAGACGTTGCCGCCGAGGCCGGCGAGGTAGTTGAAGCCGAGCCCGACGGACAGGCCGCGCCACACGCGCACGGCCACGGCGGGCAGGACGACCAGGCGCTGCGTGCGATTGTCGTAGAGCGGGTAGAACGCTTGATCGGGCGTGTGCGCGATGACGCGCACGATCGCGTCGGGCAGCATGTGCAGCGCGATGCCGAGGTAGATGCGATCGGCGAGCACGCCGGTGAACGGCACCGGCGTGGCCGCGCCGACGAGGAGGCCGACGCGATCGCTCATGTGGAACGTGCCGCCGCCGGGCAAGGGCAGCGCGCTGCCGAAGCCGACGACACCGAACGACGCCTCGGGGCGGTGCGCCAGCGTCAGGCCGGCCGGATCGTAGTAGGCGGCGGAGAAGTCATGCACGCGCGCGGCCGAGGCGCCGGCGACGGCGGACTCTTCGGAGCCGAGCCCGAAGACTTCGGGCTCCGACGCTGCGGCCTTCGTCGCTGCGCCGACCGCGAGAGCTAACGCGGTTAATGCAAGCGCAACCCCCATACGGCGCATGTAGCGCGCGAGCGTACTTCTTTGATAGCGTGCCGCGCAAGGAGTCGTGGATGAAGCACCTGGTGATGGCGACGGCGATTTTCGCGATCGGCTGCGGCGGATCGGGCACCAAGTCTGACATGGGCAGCGACGGCGGCATGACAATGAAGCCGTGCATGCCCGACGGGCAGACGGTGGCGATCAGCGGGCGCTACGCGGTGCGCGCGAACCTCCTCGTCAACGTCAAGGTGGTGGCGGGCTGCACCGGCGCCGCTTGCATCGTCGACGACGACGCCAACTCCGAGCTGCTGCTCCTCGCCGACATGACGCAGTCGGGGACGTCGGCGACGGCGACGGTGACGCCCTGCAAGATCGTGATCCCGCCGGTAGCGCTGAAGAACCAGCCGATGCCGGTCGAGCTGACGGTGCCGGACGCGCTCATCGCCTCGGTGCTGCCGGTGACCTCGACGGCGACCCTCGGCGGCTCGACGACGTGCGCGACCTTCGACGCACAGCCGATCACCATCGCGCTCGGCGCCAGCCTGACCAACACGGCGTCGGACACGCTGCCGTCGTTCTCGTCGTCGGCGACGCCGCCGGTGGTCGAGTGCGGCGGATCGGCGACGACGGCGTGCGCGTCGACGTCCAATCCGGTGGGGCCGACCGATCACGGCTGCGTGTGCGATCAGGAGGGCGACGCCAAGCTCGGCGCGACGGTGGCGGCGAAGAACGCGCCCGGCTTCGAGGACATCGACGAGCTCTACATCGATCTGCGCACGTCGGTGACCTTGAGCGGGCAGGTCTATCCGCAGCAGCAGATTCAGGGCAAGGTCGAGGGGCTCAAGCTCGATCAGAACGTGCTCGGCTGTCATCGGTCGAACGCGCCGGGCGTGCGCGACTGCATGGACGCCGAGACCAACACGGTCGCGGGTTTCAATCCGGCGGTGTCGCAGTCGGTGAACGGCGATTCGACGTTCGTGGCCGTGCCGGTGGCGGCGGGGACCACGTGCGCGACGATCAACGCCATGGAGGCGACGCTGTTTCCGTAGGTTTTCGTCATCCTCGATTGACGAATGACCGTTCAGTCAGTATGTTTTGGCGGTATCTTTTGCTCGTCTGCAACCGAAACAAGGAGCGAGGACCATGTCTGACGCCGTCATCGTCGCCGCCGTACGCACCGCCATCGGCAGGAAGAAGGGCGCGCTCGCCAACACGCGCGCCGACGATCTCCTCGCCCTCACGCTCAAGGCGCTCGCCGAGCGCGCCAAGATCGACCCCAAGCACATCGAAGACGTCGTCGCCGGCTGCGTCACGCAGATCGGCGAGCAGGGCTTCAACATCGCGCGCACCGCGTCCTTGATGGCGGGGTTTCCCATCGAGACCACGGGCACGACGGTCAATCGTCAGTGCGGCTCGTCGCAGCAGGCGTTCCATTTCGCCGCGCAGGCGGTGATGTCGGGCGCGCTCGACGTGGTCGCGGCCTGCGGCGTCGAGTCGATGACGCGCATTCCGATGGGCTCGGACGCGGCGATGGGCGTGCCCGGCGTGGCGGCGGCGATTCCGTTCTCGCCCATGTTCACCGAGAAGTTCAACTTCGTGCCGCAGCATCAGTCGGCCGAGCTCGTCGCCGAGAAGTGGGGCATCACGCGCAAGGATTGCGAGGAGCTCGCGCTCATGAGCCATCAGCGCGCGGCGGCGGCGCGCGAGAGCGGGCGCTTCCGCGACGAGATCCATGCGCTCAAGGTCAAGGGCGCCGACGGTGCCGAGCTCACGTTCGCCGAGGACGAGGGCATTCGTCCCGACACGACGCTGGAGAAGCTGGCGGGGCTGAAGTTCGTGGTCAAGCCGGACGGCGTGGTGACGGCGGGGACGGCGTCCCAGATTTCGGACGGCTCGGCGGCGCTCTTGGTGACGACGCCGGAGAAGGCGAAGCAGCTGGGCCTCAAGCCGCGCGCGCGCGTCAAGACGATGACCGTCGCCGGCGTCGATCCGACGATGATGCTGCACGGCGTGATTCCGGCGACGCAGAAGGCGCTGGCCAAGTCGGGGCTCAAGCAGTCGGACATCGGCCTCGTCGAGATCAACGAGGCGTTCGCGTCGGTGGTGCTGGCGTGGTCGAAGGAGCTGAAGTGGCCGCTCGACAACGTCAACGTCAACGGCGGCGCGGTGGCGCTCGGCCATCCGCTCGGCGCTTCGGGCGCGCGCCTGATGACGACGCTGCTCCACGAGATGGAGAAGCGCGACGTCAAGTACGGCCTGCAGACGATGTGCATCGGCTTCGGCCAGGCGACCTGCACGATCATCGAGCGGCTCTAAGCCGCTCGCTCGAAAACGGCACGTCTTTAGTCACCTCTTTGGCGACCACGTAATCCAGCCCCGCGCGGCCGTTTGGCGCGTGTGATACAGTGCGGCGCATGCGCGCACTGAAATACGCCTTCGTGCTCGCGACGTTGACGTGTATCACCACGCCCTCGCTCGCCGAAGATCTCGACTCGCTCGCCCGCGCCATCGACCAGTCGCCCGACGACGCTCGCACCTACGACGCCTACGCGACGGCGGCGCTCAAGGACAAGCGTTGGGACGACGCGATCCACAAGCTCAAGGTCGCGGTCGCGCGCATCCCCGATTATCCCGAGGGCTATTACAAGCTCGCGTACGCATATCGGCAGAAGAAGGAGTGGGCGGACGCGGCCGACTATTATCGGCGTTACGTGGTGCTCAATCCGTCGCGCACCGATACGTATTATGGGCTGGGCGCTGCGCTCGAGGGCATGGGCGACAAGAAGGGCGCGATCGCGGCGTTCGACAAGTACGTCGCGCTCGAGAAGGCGCCCGAGAAGCGGCACTTCGTCGAGGTGGCGAAGGCGGAGTTGGTGAAGATGGATCCGTCGCGCGCGCCGGCGCTGCCGCCGGTGGATTTCACGCCGCCGAGCTCGACGACGCAACCTTCGGCGCCGTCGTCGACGGGGGAGAGCGCGGCGAGCTTGCGCGCGCAGGCCGAGGATCTCCGCCGAGCCAATCGCATGACCGAGGCGGCGGCGGCGTACAAGCGCGCGATCGCCGCCGATCGCGGCAACCTCGATCTGTATAACGACCTCGGCAACGTCTACTTCACGCTCAAGCAGTACGGCGAAGCGGCCAACGCGTTCTCCGAGGCGACGCGGCGCGATCCGAATTACGCGCTCGGTTGGTACAACCTGGCGCACGCGCTGCGCAAGGGTGAGCACGCGCGCGAAGCGGCCGACGCGTACAAGCAGTACATCCGTCTCAAGCCCGACGATCCCGATCCTTATTATGGGCTCGGGCAGACGCTGAAGATGATGGGCGACACGCCGGGCGCGATCGTCGCCTTCAAGAAGTACATCGGCATGGAGAAGCGGCCCGACGAGCAGAAGTGGGTCGACAAGGCGTCGGCGGAGCTGCAGGCGCTCGAGGCGACGCAGGCGTCGCAGGTGCATGCGCCGGAGCCGACCGGGAAGATCGAAGAGAAGTCGACCGGCGATGACGATGCGCGGCGGCGGCTCGATCAGGAGCTCAAGCGCGACGCGGTGCTGCCGCCGTCGGACGACGACATGCGGCTCATCGATCCGTTCGCGCGCGGGAAGCTGCGGGATCTGAAGGATCCGTTCCATCGCGTCGGCGGCGACGACATCGTCAATCCGTTCGAGTCGGCGCCGTCGCCGTCGGCGGAGCGCTTGCGGGAATATGGCGTGGCGCTGGCGGCGTACCGGCGTGCGCTGGCGCGGCACGCCGAGGACGTGTCGCTGCGCTTCGAGCGCGGCGTGGCGTCGGCGCTGGCGGCGAACTCGAAGTCGGCGCTCAACACGTGGAACGCGGTGCCGCTCGACGACGCGGACGTGGTCGAGGCGCGCCGCTCGGTCGAGCGCATCCGCTCGCAGCTGTTCTCGAAGCGCTGATCTACTTGCGGCGCTTTTTCAGGCGCGCGCGCGTGGTCACGATCGACAGGCCGAGCAGCGCGGCGAACACGCCGGCGCCGTAGAAGGCCAGGCGCGCCGCGTGCGGCTCGCCGCGCCCGTCGAAGACGACGCCGAACGCGCCGGCGGTGATGCCGAGCGCGGCGTAGATGATCTGATGGCCGAGCGAGTAGATGAGCCGCGCGTGCTCGTCGATGCCGCGGAAGCGCACCTCGAGCTCCCCGCGCTGCGCCTTCTGCATGAACTTCCGCGCCTCCGACGGCAGCGCGAACACCGTCGCCGCAACGTCCTTGGTCGAGTCGATCACGAACGACGACCAGTCGCGATCCTTTCCCAGCACGAACTCCTCGAGATAAGGGCGAATCACCTGCACCGGATTGAGCGTCGGATCGAGCTCGGTGCATAAGCCCATCAATAAGAGGACGGTGCGCTCGAGGAGGATCCATTCCTTGGGCACGTGGAAGTGATCGGCCAGATCGCGGATCGACACGTCCATGCGACGCAGATCGGCCAGGTTCTCGATCGACTTCTGCGGATCGAACTTCACGTCCTTCAAGCTGAACGACTCGAGCTGCACCTCCTCTTGAAACTTCTGGTGCATGAAGTCGATCACCTTGTCGAAGATCGCGGAGTCGGCGCCGCGCGAGATGAAGCCCATCTCCTTCATCGCCTGCACCACCCGCGGCGTGTCGCGCGCGATGCCGGCCTGGATCAGATCGACGATGCCGCGACGCATCTTGGGCGACACCTCGGCGACGGCGCCGAAGTCGATGAACACGATCGACACCTCGCCCGCGGGCGACTTGCGCACCAGGATGTTCCCCGGATGTGGATCGGCGTGATAGACGCCGTCGGAGAAGATCTGCTGGCAATAGGCGGTCACGACCGCGCGCGCGAGCTTCGATCGATCGATGCCGAGCGCGTTCAAGCGCGCGCGATCGGAGACCTTGACGCCGTCGATCCACTCGGTCGTCAGGATGCGCGCAGTCGACAATTCGCGCCGCACCTTGGGAAAGCCGACGCCCGAGCGCGTGGCGAACTGCGCGGCGATGCGCTCGACGTTGTCGGCCTCGCCGCGGAAGTCGAGCTCCTGCAGCACCATGGCGCGGATCTCGCGATAGAGCTGCTCCATGCCGCGATAGGGGACGAACCAGTTGATGACGCCGAAGATGCGGCGCAGCGCGCGCAGATCGATGGCGACGATCTCTTCGATGTCGGGATACTGCACCTTGACGGCGACGGCGTCGCCCGAGGGCAGGCTGGCGCGATGCACCTGCCCGATCGACGCCGAGGCGATCGGCCGCTCGTCGAACTCGGCGAACAGCTCGCGCGGCTTTTTGCCGAATTCCTCGACGAAGCGCTGCTCGACCTCGGCGTAGGGCCGCGGCGGCACTTGATCCTGCAAGCCTTCGAGCTCGGCGCGGAACTCCTCGGGCAGAAAGTTCGTCATGATCGAGATCAGCTGACCGATCTTGATGAACAGCCCTTGCAGCTTGGCGATGGTGCGATGCACGCGGCGCGCGTTGCGTAGATGTTTCTTTCGCGCCAGCGCGTCGATCGCCGTCGGCGAGCGGAACTTCGACTGCACCTTGAGCGACAGGTACGAGAGCACGATGCGCGCGGTGACGAGGTACGCGATCCAATAGCGCGAGCGCCCGCGCGGCGGCCGACCGAACGCCACCGGCGTGATCGGCACCGGCTGCGAAATCTCGACGAGCTCGACCGCGCGCTCCACCACGGACAAATTCTAACATCGCGCGCGATTTGCGGTAATCTCCCGTCATGGCGACGAGCGAGCAGCCGCGCGACGCGCACGCGCCGCCCCCCGACGACGATGGCGACGACGACGCGCTCGCCGACGACGACGCTCCTCCGGAGGCGCGCGCCGACAACGACGAGGTCCCGCCGCCGGACAACGACGCCGACGCGCCGCAAGAGGAGCCACGCCATCGCGGACGGCTCGAAGGCTTCATCCCCGACATCGTCAAGCGCACGTTTTACGCCGGCCTCGGCGCGGTGTTCACGACGGAGGAGGGGATTCGCAAGATCGCCTCCGACCTGAAGTTGCCCAAGGACGTGGCCAACTATTTGATCCAGTCGGCGGCGGCCTCGAAGGACGAGCTCTTCCGCGTCGTCGGCAAGGAGTTGCGCGGTTTTCTCGAGACGGTGAACATCTCGGGCGAGCTGCAGAAGCTGCTGACGTCGCTGTCGTTCGAGATCAAGACCGAGATCCGCTTCATCCCCAACGACGAGGCGGTCGGTGGCGTCAAGCCGGACGTGAAGGTCGGGCGCATGTCGTTCCGCCGCAATCGCTCGCGCGACGCCGACAAGAAGCCGGGAGACAAAGACGAAGGGTAGGGGCTGTTCCCAATTCCGCACCTACTACGACCGACAATCCTCTCGCTGCGCGCGGCGGCCTCGTCGCTGCGCTGCTCGACAGACCGCAAGTCCGCCTGCGCGGCTCGCTCCTCGGGCGCCGCGCTCACTTCGGTCTTGTCGCTCTCGCGACGGTGCGGAATTGGGAACAGCCGCTAGCCGGCGCGCGCTCGTGGTCGTCGCCGCGGCGATTGCGGCGATGTACGTGGTGCGGCTGGCCGATCCCGATCCGTGGTGGCATCTGGCGACGGGGCGCTGGATCGTCGCGCACCGGGCGCTGCCGACGGTGGATCCGTTCTCGTTCACGGTCGCAGGCGCGCCGTGGCGGGCGGTCGATGGGCTCGCCGATCTCCTCATGTACGGAAGCTGGCACGCCGGCGGCGACGTCGGGCTCGGCGTGTGGACGGCGCTGTGCGCGTTCGCGATGCTCGTGCTCCTCGGGCTCGGGCTGCGCGCGCTGGCGCTGTCGACGGCGACGGTGGTGGCGCTGGTCGCCTGCGTCGGCGTGATCGTGCAGGGGCGCTACTCGATGGGCCGGCCGATGACGCTCGGCGCCGCGCTCTTGTGCGCGACGCTCTACGCGTGCACGCGCACGTGGCGGCAACGGGATCGCGCGGTGTGGGCGCTGCCCGCGATCGTCGTGGCGTGGGCGTTCGTGCACTCGACGGTCGTGCTCGGGCTCGCCGTGCTCGTGCTGTTCGCGCTCGCCGCCGCTGCTGTGCGCCACACGGCGTGGCGACATTTCGCCGGCGCCGCCGTCGTCGCGATCGCCGCGTGCGCGCTCTTGCCGGCGGCGCGCGGCCGCTTCGCCGTCGCGTTCGGCGTCGAGCATGCGTCGCTGGCGATGGCGCTCACGCGCGAGTGGGCACGCACCAGCCTCGGCTGGCGCGAGCTATGGCTGCCGATGCTGCTCGCCGCAGTCGCGTTCGTCGTCGTCGT
>DASXOU010001024.1:0-12843 GCA_036494045.1 Polyangia bacterium
TCGATCGCCGCGTTCGAGCAGCCGCCCGCGACGAGCGCGCAGGCGCCGACGAGCGCGCGGCTCATCGCGCCGGCCCGAGGTCGACGCGCGTCGGCACGCCGCTGTCCCGATTGGCCAGCCCGACGCCGAGCCCGACGCCGAGCCCGACGGCGAGCGCGCCGCCCGCCAGGCCCCACAGCAGCGGCCGCCGATACCACGGCGGCGGCAGCGGCGCCACGCCCCGCGCGCTCTCGTCGCCGAGGAGCGCCAGGACCTCGGCCCCGAGCGCGCCCGACGTGAGCTGCTCGTCGAGCGGCAGCACGCGCTTGCCGACGACCCGGCCGCCGCGCTCCACCAGCACCAGCGTCAGCGCCGCGCGCGCGCCGCCCGCGATGTAGCCGCCGAGCGTGCGTCCCGCGTCGGCGAGCGCCCCGCGTCGCGCCAGCTCCTCGGGCGACGGCGCCGCCGCCGGCGCGAGCACGAGCCGCACCTCGGTCGTGCTCGTGCCGCTCTCGACCACGCGTCCGCCGGCGACGAAGCCCGCGCGCTCGGCGCGCACGAAGTGTCGCCCGCCGGGCCGCGGCACCTCGACGCGCCCGCGTCCGTAGAGCTGCCCATCGACGATGATGACGGCGTCGGCCGGCTGCGCGATGACCACCAGCGTCGCCGCAGGCGCCAGCGACTCGCGCGCGCGTCGCGACGCTTCGATGAGCCGCGGCGGAAAGCGCGCCGGATCGAGCGAGCGCCCCGGCGCCAGCGCCGCGGCCTCCACGAGGTCGTCCCACGAGTCGGCTTCGTCGCCGAGCGCAGCGAAGGCGCCGGCGCGATGGGCATACAGATCGGTCAGCTCGCCCTCGGACAACGTGCCGCCGCCGCGCGCGATCGCTTCCCGCTCGACGTCGTTGAACGTCGCCACCGCGCCCTTCAGGTCCAGCGCCTGCTGCAACGCGAGCGCCCGCGCCAGCGCCGCCGACAGCGGCTCGTCCTGCGCGCGCCCCGGCGTCTCGCGCAACGCCGCCGCGCCGCGCCGCCGCGCCAGCGCCAAAAATGCCTGATCGACTCCGCTCGGATCGGGCTCGCCCCACCACACGAACGCCGCTTGATCGGCACGCGCTGCGCCCGCGGCGAAGCTCGCAGCGACGAAGAACCCGAGCGCGATGGCGGCGACGCGCGAAAGACTCACGATCGTCGCACAGCCTGCGTCAACCATCGCGCGTCGTCAAGCGTGCTACGCTCGCCGCGTGCAGGCGCCGTTTGGCCGCTACGAGCTCATCCGCCCGCTCGATCACGGCGGCATGGGCGAGGTCTGGCTGGCGCGCGCGCGCGGCCCCGAGCGCGTGCACAAGACAGTCGTGCTCAAGCGTATCCGCGCCGAGCGCGCCAGCGACGACGCCGCGCGCGCGCACTTCGCCGAGGAGGCGCGCGTCGCCGTCTCGCTCTCGCACCCGCACATCGTGCCGGTCTTCGAGTTCGGCGAGCTCGACGGCACCTACTTCCTCGTCATGGAGTGGCTGCGCGGCGGCAACCTCGGCCGTCTCGCCGGCGTCGACCGGCCGCCGCTGTCATGGGCCGCCACCGCGCTCATCGGCACGCAGCTATGCGCCGCGCTCGGCTACGGGCATGCGCGCGTCAACAAGTCGGGCGCGCGCCTCGTGCACGGCGACGTCACGCCGCGCAACGTGCTCTTCTCGAGCGACGGCCACGCGCTCCTCGCCGACTTCGGGCTGGCGCGCTTCGCCGGACGCGGTCGCGCCGGCACGCTCCGCTATCAGGCGCCTGAGCAGGCACGCGGCGACGCCTTCGACGCGCGCGCCGATCTATTCGCGCTCGCGCTCGTGCTCGCCGAAGCCGCGACCGGTCGCGCCGTGTACGATCGCGATGCCGAACGCGCAGCCAAGCAAGCCAAGGTCGGCATCATTCCCGACTTCACCGGCTGCGACGACGCGCTCGCCGGCGTCCTGCGCCACGCGCTCGCCGCCACTGCCGAAGGGCGCTATGCCGACGCCGCGGTGATGCGCGCGGCATTCGAGGCGCTCCTCGATCGCGAGCCGGGCGCCCGCGCCGCCGGACGCGCCGAGATCGTCGCGCGCTGCGCGCTACCCTCGAGCGCCGACGCCGGCGACGCAACCAGGAGCGCGACGCAAGCGACACGCGAAGCCACCGTCGCGTCGTCTTCATTCCGTACGCTCGGCGCGGCTGCCCTCGCCATCGTCGCCGTCGCCGCCGGCGCATCTTTGTGGATGGCGCGCGCCGCTCATCTTCCGCCGCCGCTGGCGCACGCGACGGCGTCGGCGCCGATCGCTGCTTCGCTGCCGGCGCCGGCGCCATCGACAGCACCGCTCGCGCCCACGCTTACGGCAGCGCCACCGGCGCGCGTCGTTGCGCACGCGCCGTCGCATCCGCGCCACGTCGAGCCGCGCCCGTCGCCATCGCGCAGCGACGAAGAACCTGCAACCCTCGACGTCAACGCCACCCCGTGGGCGCACGTCCGCGTCGACGGCGCGCCGCGCGGCGAGACGCCACTTCTCGGCCTCTCGCTGCCCGCGGGGCGGCACACCCTCGAGCTCAGCAACGAGCCCCTCGGCGTTCATCGCGAGCTGACGCTGACCCTGCGCCCCGGCGAGCACGCCCGTCGCGTCGAGGACCTGTCGCGCTGACTGTCGCCCAAAATCGAGGCACTGTACGATCCTTGCGCACTTGGTTTTTCGCCCGCCGGTGGCCCCGCTGCGCACACAAGGTGACCCATATGCCGGCATGCGTCGTTTCTCGTCGGTGAGGTCGATCGCAACCTCGAAAACGCAGTCATGGGGGCCGGTTCCCCGTGGCAATTCGCGGCGAACCCTACTTGGAACCTGGCTTGCTTGATGACCAACCATGCGTAACGAGCGTCCTTCCCGTCGGCAATTCTGCGCGGTGACCGGCGCGGGGCTCGCAGCGGGGATGGTCCTCGTCGGCCTGCCCGGTTGCGACCCCGGTACGGGCGAGCGCATCGGCGAAGGATCGCTCGACAACGAAGGCGGCGGCACCGGCGGAAACGGCGGCGGCAACGGTGGCGGCGGCGGTGGCGGCAGCGCCGGCGGCGGCGGCGGCGGTGGCGGGAACGCCGGCGGTGGCGGTGGCGGCGGCAGTGGTGTCGGCAGCCAAGACATGGCCAACGAGGCCACCGACATGGCGCACGCCGCGTGCACGACCGGCTCGCTCAGCGCCGGCGCCTCGTCCAGCTACACCGTCGGTGGCACGCCGAAATATTTCAGCGGCTCGACGGACCTGTTCGTCCTCCGCGACGCCGGCGGCCTGATGGCGGTCAGCGCGATCTGCACGCACTCGGGCTGCACGCTCGTGGTCAAGAGCAGCGAATACTATTGCGACTGCCACGGCGCGACCTTCGCGTTCGACGGCTCCAAGCCCACGTCGCCCGCGCACACCGCGCTCAAGCACTACGCAATGTGCGTCGACGCCTCGGGCAACGTGACCGTCGATCCGAAGACGACGGTGCCCTCCACGAACCGCTACTAGCGTGCGTCTCGCCATCGTCGCCTTCGCCGCGCTCGTGCTCGCGGGATGTCCTGCTCCCGACAACGCGCACGGCCTCGTCACGACCGGCGTGCCGTCGTCGCTGCTCGACTACAACGAGTTCGTCTGCGAAGTGCAGCCGGTGCTCGTTCGCCACTGCTCGTTTCTCGCGTGCCACGGCCAGGCCGATCACGCGCTGCGCGTCTATTCGCCGGGCAAGCTGCGGCTCGTCAACACCGCCGATCGCGCCTCGCGCGACGCGATCCTCTCGGCGGCCGAGGTCATGCGCAACTTCGAATCGGCGACGGGCACCGCCTACGACGCCAGCGCCGCCGATCGCGCGAGCCCCGACGATCACGTGCCCATCCTGCTCAAGCCGACGCGCGCGTCGTTCGGCGGCTCGGAGCATCACGGCGTCGGCATCTTCCCCGTCTATCCCGCCGCCGATCTCGGCAGCGACCCCGAGTATCAGTCGCTCGCCGCGTGGGTCGGCGGCAAGAAGGCGACCGGCACCGAGCCCGCGTGCGCCGCCATGTTCATGGAGCTCGGATTGACACCACAATGAAACGGATCGCCCTCGCCAGCTTCTTCGTCTGCTTCGGATTCGCCGTCGGTGGCTGCGTGCGCGTCAAGCCGTACGAGCGCGAGCTCCTCGCCAAGCCGACGATGACCTTCCAGCCCGACCCGCACGAAGACGTGCTCGACAATCACATGCTCGAGGCGCGCGAAGGCGCGTCCGGCGGCTATGGCTCGGCTGGAGGCGGCTGCGGGTGCAACTGAGCCGGGCGATCGCGCTCCTCGTCGTGGCCTGCGCGTCGTCGTCGTTGCGCGCGGACGATTCGTTCACCGCCAAGACGCAGATCTACACCGACAGCGATCACACGACGGTGGTGTCGCCGCTGGCGGCGATCTCGCGCGACGCGTGGAAGGGCGGCACGCTCTCGGCGAGCTACGTCGCCGACGTGGTGTCGTCGGCGAGCGTCGACGTCATCTCCAACGCGACCTCGCACATGAACGACTTCCGCAGCGAGATCACCGCCGGCCTCATCCAGAAGCTGCACAACACCACGCTGTCGGGCTCGTACGTCTACTCGGTCGAGAACGACTATCAGTCGCACAACGCCGAGCTCGGTTTGTCGCAAGATTTCTTCGAGAAGAACTCGACGCTCGCGATCGGCGCGACCTTCTCGGCCAACGACGTCTACCGCACCGGCGATCAAGCGTTCCACCGCAAGCTCACCGTCGGTGGCGCGTCGGTGTCGTGGACGCAGGTGCTCGATCGCGCCACCATCGCGCAGCTCTCGTACACGTTTTCCTACGGCAACGGCTATTGGGCGAGCCCATATCGCTTCGTGAAGGTCGAGACGCCCGATCTGTCGGCGATCGAGTTCAAGGTGCCCGAGACCGAGCCCAACGCGCGCTATCGCCACGCCGCCGTCATCGGGCTCAACCGGCACCTGTTCACCGATTCGGCGATCCAGGGCGATTACCGCTTCTACGCCGACAACTGGGGCATCGAGTCGCACACCATCCAGCTGCGCTACTTCATCACCTGGGGCGATCTGACGCTGCGCTTGCGCGAGCGCTTCTATTATCAGACGGGCGCGAGCTTCTTTCGGCCGCACTACACGACCTCGACGCTGCAGCCGTTCGTGACCGCGGACCGCGAGCTCTCGACGTTCTGGTCCAACGTCGCCGGCTTCAAGGTGTCGTGGCGGCTGCCGTGGGTACATCGCGCGCTCGAGGTCGAGGCCAAGGTCGATTACTTCCATTTCGGCTACGTGAACTTCGCGCTGTTGGCCACGCGCGACGGCGCCGACATCGAGGCGGGGCTCAATGTCATCTATTAATAGATGCGTTGCGCTCGCCCTGTTGCTCGGTAGCGCGGCGCACGCGCACGCGGCGGCCAAGACGGTAACGCTGCTCGGCGTCTCCGGCGTCGACGGACAGAAGCTTCAGCGCGCGCTCGAGAGCGAGCTCGGTGAATTGTACGAGCTCGTGCCCGGCGACAAATATCGCGCCGCCGCCGAGCGGCTGGGCAAGCGCGGCGCGTCGCCCGAAGACGTGCAAGCGGTGGCGACCGCCATCGGCGCCGACGCGGTCATCGGCGGCGCCGTCGCCGGCAAGGGGCGCAACCGCGAGCTCCTCGTGGCGGTGCGCGAAGGATCGACCGGCCGCGTGATCGCGCGCGCCAAGTACGGGCTCATGGGGCGTACGCTGCCGCTCATCAAAGAGCGCGTCGCAGCCGATCTGGTGCGCGCGCTCGAGCGCGTGCATCCGATCGGCTCGGCGCCGCCGCCGGCGAGCGCGGCCGAAGAGCAGCCGTCGGACACCAGCGTCGAAGCGCCGCCCGTGGCGCCGCCGCCGCCGCTCACCGAGGACGTCGCGCCGGCGATGGCCGAAGTGCGCACGGCGGCGCCGCGGCGCGCGGTCGCCGGCGTGCAAGCGGCGGTCGGCCCGTCGCTGCTGACGCGCTCGCTCGGCTTCGACGTCGCCTCGGCGCCGGGCTACGCCGGCGGCACCGTCGCCGGCATCCGCGTCGACGGCGCGGTCTTTCCGCTGGCGCTTTCGAGCGAGCTCGCCGCCGAGCATCCGGTGCTGGCGTCGTTCGGCTTCGTCGGCAGCTACGAATATGTCTTCTCGTTCACCTCGTCGACGGCGTCGGGCAGCTCGCGCGGACAGGCGTCGCGCTGGGACGTGCTCTTCGTCGGACGCATTCCGCTCGGCCACAATTCGAAGGGCGGCGTGCTCACGCTCGACACGGGCCTGCAGCAGATGAGCTGGTCGCACGCCGCGCCCGTCGACGTCGGCGTGCCCGACGTGAAATACGATCTCGTAGGCGGCGGCCTCGGCTGGGAGCGCGCGCTCGGCACGCGCTGGATCATTGTGGGCCTGCGGCTCGGCGTGATGGGCCTCTTGTCGGCGGGCGACATCG
Organism: Polyangia bacterium; assembly: GCA_036494045.1. Taxonomy (GTDB): domain Bacteria; phylum Myxococcota_A; class Polyangia; order Palsa-1104; family Palsa-1104; genus JAQBQH01. The sequence continues at coordinate 6,428 of DASXOU010001024.1, forward strand.
CCTCGCAGGCGCAGTACGGCGCCGTCGGCGGCTGGATGGTGCAGCTCGCCGGCGGCTGGACGGCGCGACCGACCGATTGGCTGTGGCTGCGCCTCGCGGCCAACTGGGATCGCGTGGCGCTGTCGTTCGCCGGCGCCGGCACGCGCTTCGCCAAATCGGCGGCCGACAATTGGATCGGCGGCACGCTGGAGGTGGGCTTTGCGCTCTAGCATCCTCGTCGCTGCGCTCGCGCTTGCGCTCGCGGCGCCGTCGTCGGCGCACGCGTTCGCCGACGCGTCGCAGTTCTTCGCCAATTCCGCGAATCCGCACGCGGCGACGTTCGGCGCTTCGGGCGAAGGGCTCTACTTCACCGGCGCGCCGCGCTTCGCCTCGCTCGACTGCTCGTCGTGCCACGCCGACGGGCCGCAGAAGGTCGGCCTGCAGCTCAACGCCGACGACGACTCGCTCTTCAGCGCCGGCTATCAGCCGGGCAAGACCTACGAGCTGCAGATCGAGCTCACCAACGAGAGCGAAGGGCTCACGTACAAGACGCCGACCTGCACCGATCCACCGGCGCCGGGCGACACCTTCACCTACGTGCAGTGCAACAACAACGGCTTCGGCCTCGAGATCGACGACGACACCGGCGCGCCGCTGGCCGGCAGCAACGTCTTCTGCCCGCAAGAGCCGACCGCCGGCATGTGCCCGCCGGCCGACTTCACCAAGGACCAGGCGCTGGTCGCGCCCGACGGCGACGCCGTCTTCGACGCCAAGGTCTACTCGGCCGATCCCAACATGCCCAAGCTGGTGACGCGCAACGGCGCCGACACCTGGCACTTCTTCTGGACCGCGCCCAAGGCCGGCACCGGCCCGCTCACGGTGTACGTCGCCGCTGTCGACGGCAACGGCGGCGCCGGCACCGTCGCCAACGATCAAGATCCCTACGACGACGACACCGTCGCGGCGAATTTCTTCCTGCAGGAATTCGGCGCGCCGGTCCACGATCGCGCCACCGCCGGCGGCTCGCTCGCGCCCGCCGCCGCCGCGCCCTCGGCCCTGTGGCTCGTGTGGCCGCTCGCGCTGCTCGCTCTTCGGATGCGACAGTGTCATCGCGCGATCGCGCGATCGCGCGGCTCGCGCACCTTCGCGACCGCGCGAACGTCGTAAGCGTCATTGCGAATGGCGCGCCTCGCGGCCGCAGGCGATTCGAATTAGAGTGTCCTCTTTCATATACAGTTATCTGCTTACGTTAGCGCGCCAACACGAGCGCGTTTGCCGTCGACAACGGTGCATACACCAGCGTCATCTGTGATTGCGAATCGATTATTGGTTTCATGTTGGCAATGGTATTTAGATCGTCGTAAATGGGACCATGAAGAAACAATGGAGGTCCCTTGTCCTGAGCCTCTTGGTGCCGGCCGGTTGCATCGGCGGCGCCGGCGACGTCCTGGTCGGCAGCGCATCCGAAGCGTCAAAGACACAGTCGCCGACGGACGCGATGACGTCGCCCAGCGGCCAGTTCCAGACCTATTCCACGTCGGGGACCGTCGACACGACGAACCCGTTCTTCCAGAGCCTCGGCACCAACGGCCGCTCCTGCGTGACGTGCCACGCGCCGCAAGACGGCTGGACCGTCACGCCGACGGACCTGCAGGCGCGCTTTAACGCGACGAGCCCGAAGGGCACGGACCCGATCTTCCGTTCCGTCGACGGCGCCAACTCGCCCAACGCCGACGTCTCGACGGAGACGGCGCGGCAGCGCGCCTACTCGATGCTGCTGGGCAAGGGGCTCATCCGCATCGGCCTGCCGATCCCGGCCAACGCCGAGTTCACGCTCGACAGCGTCGACGATCCCTATGGCTATGCCAGCGCCAGCCAGCTGTCGCTGTTTCGCCGGCCGCTGCCGTCGACCAACCTCGGCTTCCTCGCCACCGTGATGTGGGATGGGCGCGAGACGTTCCCGACCCAGACCATTTCCTTCGATCTGTCGGACCAGGCCAATGGCGCCACGCTCGGCCACGCGCAGGCGATCGCCGCGCTCGACACGAGCACGCAAGCGAGCATCGTCGCATTCGAGCAGACGCTCTTCACCGCCGCCATCTCCGACGACAACGCCAAGAACCTGACCGCCAAGCAGGGGCTGGGCGGCCCGCAGAACCTGGCGACGACGCCGTTTCACATCGGCATCAACGACGTCCTCGGCAGGGACCCGGCGCCGAATCCGCCGCCGTTTACGCCCAACGTCTTCACCCTGTACAACAACTGGATCGGCGCGCCCGGCGGCGGCACCGACGGGGCCCGCGCCGCGGTCGCACGCGGCCAGACGCTCTTCAATTCCAACCCGATCGCCATCACCGGCGTCGCCGGGCTCAACGATCTCCTCGGTCAGACGACGATCAACGGCACCTGCTCGACGTGCCACGACACGCCCAACGTCGGCGACCACTCGGTCGGCCTGCCCATCGACATCGGCATCGCGGCGGCGTCGCTGCGTACGCCCGACCTGCCGCTCTACACCCTGCGCAACCTCGCCACCGGCGCGACGGTGCAGACGACGGACCCCGGCCGCGCGCTCATCACCGGTAAGTGGGCCGACATCGGCAAGTTCAAGGGGCCGAGCCTGCGCAACCTGGCCGCGAGGGCGCCGTACTTCCACAATGGCTCGGCGGCGTCGCTCGACGACGTGGTGAGCTTCTACAACACCCGCTTCGGCATCGGGCTGTCGACGCCGCAGCAAGGCGACCTCGTCGCCTTTTTACAAACGTTGTGAGGCGGCACGCGGTCATCGCGCTGACGCTGGCGCTGGCGGGCGTCATTTGCACCGTCGTCACGCGCGGGTCGGCGGGGCGCGCCTTCGCTCGCGCCGACGCGCAGGCGCGCGCGACCGCGGGCCGCGTCACTGCGGTCATCGCCAGCGAGGCGGCGGCACGTGAGCTGCGCGCGACGGGGCTCGGCTCGCTGCCGGCGGTGCGCGCCGCCGTCGAGACCGATGCGGCGACGGTGCGCGACATGGCGCGCGTCGAAGGCTTCGTGTTCCGACTTGCGCGCGGCGAGACGATCGAGCTGTACCAGCGGCCGGCGCACGAGCGGCCGCTGACGCTGCTGCGGCTCCCGGCAAACGCTGCGCCGCTCGCGCTGCCGTCGGCGGGCGCGCGCTTGTCGTCGCGCGCCGGGGCGTGGCAGCTGACGACGACGGTGCTGGTGTCGCCGCTCTATCCGCACGGCAGCGTCGAGGGTGCGATCGCGGTCGCGGCGCCTCTCGACGGGCGCGCGCTCGCGGCAGCGATGGCCCCAGAGGGCGACGAGCGTGACGATGGAGGCCAGGCGCGGCTCGACGACGGCACCGCCGCCGGAGCGGACGGCGCGGTGGCGCGGGCGCCGGTGCACCCCCCCGACGGCGTCGTTGGCGCGACACCTCTCATCGTCGTCGTACCAGTCGTACGCGGCGGCGGCGTGGCGCGCTGGATCGGGCGCGCGCTGCTCGTGGCGGCGCTGACGTTCGCGCTGGTGGCGCTGCTCGCGCTGCGTGGCCCGCGCGCGTCCGCGCTCGTCAACGCGCCGCGTGTCGTGCCCGAGGCAGTGACGGCGCGCGAGAAGCTGAATGACGCGCCGTCGGCGGCCGAGGCAGCGCGGCTGGTGCTCGCCTGGAGCTCCGACGCGCCAACGCCGATTTCGCAGCTTGCGCCCAACGCCGAGCTGGCGGCGGTCGACGTGCATCCGCGCGCCGAGCGGCTGGCGACGCGCTATCGCATCCTGTCGACGATCGGCCGCGGCCATCGCGCCGACGTCTACCTGGCGCAGTCGCTCGTGCCGGGCACGCCGTCGACGGTCGCGCTCAAGCTGCTCGACGAGATGCCCGCCGACGAGCGTGGTCGCTATCTCGATGCGGCGCGGCGGCAAGCCGGTATCGCGCATCCGCACGTGATCGCCGTTTACGACGTAGACGACGGTGAGGTCGCCTACGTGGCGATGGAATACCTCGAGGGCTGTACGGCCGAGGCGCTGCTGCGCGACCTCGTTGCGCGCGACGAGCCGCTGCCACTCGGCGAAGTCCTGACGCTGGCGGGTGCGCTCTGCTGCGCGCTCGATGTCGCGCTCATCCACGGGGCGGTCAAGCCGAGCAACCTTCTCGTCGGGCGGCACGACGCAGTCAAGCTGGGCGACTTCGGCGCGCCGCCGTCGCCGACGGACCGCCACGCGCCCGAGCAATACGCCGGACGCCCCGCCGATCGCCGGAGCGACATCTACACCGTCGGCGTCCTCCTGCACGAGCTGGTTACCGGCCGGACCATGGCGTCGGCGGTCGGCGATCCGCGCCGCTGGCCGCCGCTGCCCGCGCCGTCGACGCTGCGGCCGGGACTACCGCGTGCCGTCGACGCCGTGATCGCGCGGGCCACGCGCTTCGGGCCGCGCGGGCGCTACGCCAGCGCCGGCGCGCTCTTCGCCGATCTGGTGCGCGCGAGCAACGAGGCTGCGCCGCTCGTCGGTGGTCTCGGCGACTGGGTCGAGCGCGCGCGCCGGTTCTCGTAGCCACAGCCAGTCTGCGCCTATGGATGCGGAATCGCCTTGTACGCGCGGCCGGCCAGAAGCACCTGCGGCCCTTGCCAGTGATCTCGCGGCACCGCGACATAGTCGATGCGCACGACGTCGGCGCCGAGTCTGTGGGCCTTCCAGCGCAGATCGTCGTTCGCCGCATGCGCGGCCGCCACGAAGTCGCTCGTGCGCGCGATGCCACGCACGCGCCCGACGAAGCGATAGAGCGTCGGCGGCGGAGGATTGAACATGAGCATGGGCGTGTCGACGGCGGTCGAGTGAACCGGTCTGAGCGGGATCGCAGAGGCGCAGCCGGCCAGCGTCAGTATCGAGACGAGGAGCATTCGCATCGCGCGAAGTTGTAGTGCTGCGACGCTGCCAACGCAACCGCGTGCCTACGTGCAAACCCTCGTGCGCGTGCGCTTTCTGCGCGCAGATCCGATCAGTCCTTGGGGACGAGATAGACGCGCAGCGGGCCCGGGTTCGGATAGTTCTTGGCGACGTTGACCATGCCGCTCTCCTGGCGCGACCCGCTCGTCGCGACGAAGCTCCGCGACGCGCCGGCGAGCGGCTTGAGATCGATCTTCCAATCCTTGATCCCGGTTGCGTCGAGGAGGCGCTGGCCGATGCAGCGCATCGCCTCCTGGTCCTTGATGGTGCCGCCCTTGAGCGGCGCCGTCCCCGTCTCTTTGGAGCTGTCCGATCTCTTGGCGCGGTCTTTCGCGATTGCGGGCGTCGTCAACAAGCCCAGCGCTGCCACGATCAGAATCTTTCGCATGGGTCACCTCACGTCCGTACACCGCCCCCTTTGCGAGTCCACCCTTCTTCTGTGGCCACGAAACGAGTGCGCCGCAAGCGGGGCAAGGTAGCGCGCAGTCCTACCTTGGCGCTGGATGGGCTACTGGACGACGAGCGTGAGCGGGAGCGTTGCGGTCAGCGTGCCGGCGGTGGCCGTGACGGTGATGTTGTACGTGCCGGGCGGGGTCGCCGTGTACGGGAGCGTCATGTCCGACGTGCCCATGTCCCCGACGCTCATGTCGTCGCCGGTGGCGCTCATGTCGTCGGGGGACATGTCGCCGTTGCCGGGCATCGCCAGATCCTGACCGTTGCCCTTGGCCGACGATCCGCAGGCCGCGACGCCGGCGACGGCGCCGACGAAGGCGATGGTGGCGAGCGCGGCACCGAGCGGGCGGCGCGTGGAAGGACGCTTCATCATCATCGCGAGCGCGCCGAGGAGCAGGAGCAGCAGCAGCGGCGCCACCGGCGGCAGTCGCGGCAGGACGAAGCCGGCGTCGGGGCCCTCGGGCGAGGTCGTCGTCACCCTCAGCGTCGTCGCGCCGGTCGTGATGCCGGTGAGCGTCGCCGGCGAGAAGGCACAGCTGGCGCCCGGCGGCAGGTTGCTGCACGCGAAGCTGATCGGCGCGGGCAGGAGGCCCGTGACGTCGACGCTGATGGGATAGGTGGCCGCGGCGCCCGCATCGACGGTCGCCATCGGAGCCGTACTGGCGAGCGCGATGGCGGCGACGACGTCGAGCCGGTTGTTGCCGAACGAAAGCAGCTCACCGTTGCCGACGGCGAGGACGGGCGCCGTGACGTTGGCGGTGCCGAGCACCTTCGACAAGCGCACGATCGCGCTGCCCGCCGCCGCGTTCGCCTGGACGCCGACGCCGTTCTCGCTGGCGTCGACCGATTCGAGGTTGATCTCGCTCGCGCCGCCGCTGCCGTCGAGATCGGCGGAGACGCCGGCGGTGGCGTTGTGCGAGGCGTCGCTGTCGTAGACGTCGATGACGCCGCCGGCGATGGCGCGAATGCCGATGCCGTTGCCCTCGGCGCGGCAATCGACGAGCGTGAGGTGCGCGCCGCCGCCGCTCGAGCCGGTGACGAAGCCCGACCCGCTGTTGTCC
>DASXOU010001025.1:0-3120 GCA_036494045.1 Polyangia bacterium
CCGACGGCGCCGAGCACCGTGCGCAGCGCGGCCAGGCCGTCGTCGACGTGGCCCGAGCGCAAGAGCTGCTCGGCGGCGCGGCGGCGCAGGTCGAGCGCGTCGGCCGGTGACGCCGTCCCTGCCGCTTCGAGGTAGAGCGCGGCCGCGTCGGCGCCGCGGCCGGCGTTGGCGAGCGCGTCGGCGCGGAGGACGCGCAGATCGCGGCCCTTGTCGTCGCGCAGAAGGCCGAGCGCGAGGCAGTCGCCGTAGAGCTGCGCGGCGCGATCGAACGCGAGGGCGCGCACTGCCTTGAGCGCCGCCTGCGACGCGTACTCGGCCGCGCGCGCGCGCTCGCCCGCTTCGCGCCAGTGCAGCGCCAGCGCTTCGGGATCGGCGGCCGGCGCCGCTTCGAGCGCGAGCGCCAGCCGGCGATGCTGCGCGCGCGCCGCCGCTTCGACCAGATGCGACAGCACCGCGCCGCGCACGCGGTCGTGATAGGGCTCGATGAAGTCGCCGCCACGCGTGCCGGTGGTGCGCACGAGGTGGGCGACGCGAAGCAGGCCCACCTGTTTGCCGAAGCTGCCGGCGTCGAGGTTGGCCGCTTGCGCCGCGGTCGCTTGCACCAGGCGTCCGCCGGCGAGCGCGGTCAGCTCGAGCACCGAGCGCGCCGCCGGCTCGAGCCGGCTGATGCGCGACCACAACGCGTCCTCGAGATGCAGCGCCGGCGCCGCGCCGGTCTCGGAGTGGCGAATGAGCTCGTCGATGAACAGCGGATGGCCGCCTGCCTCCGCGGCGACGGCGCGGGCGTCGATGTCGGGCCGCCCCGCCGCGCGCGCAATCAAGAGCTGCGCCAGCGTCTGCGCCTCGTCGAGCGACATGCGCTCGAGCTTGAGCTTGCGCAGCTCGCCGCGCGCCGGGTTGATCGCGTTCGGGCCCGACGCTTCGCCGACGCCGGAGCGATCGCGCACCGTCGCCACGAGGAGCAGCGCCGGCGCCTCGGGCGGACGCAACAGCTCGGCGAGCAGCGCCAGCGAGTCGGCGTCGGCCCATTGCAAATCGTCGATGGTGAGCACCAGCGGCCGCCGATCGCCGAGCCGCGAGAACAGCTCGCGCAAGGCGCCGAACAGGCGCGCGCGCATCTCCTGCGGATCGCGCACCTCGAAGCCGCGCGGCGCCTCGGCGAACGGCTCGACGCGCGACAGCACCGGAAACACCGACGCCACCAACGCCGCCTGCCGCGGCAGCACCGACGCCGACTCGGCCTTGTCGAGCTTGACGAGATAGCGGCTGAGCGCGTCGATGAGCCCGTCGACGGCCTTGTAGGGCACGCTCTCGCGCTCGTAGCAGGCGCCGCCGAGCACCACCGCGTCGGGGACCTCGGCGCGCAGCATATCGGTGAAGCGGCGCACGAGCGCGCTCTTGCCCACGCCCGACTCGCCGTGCACGTGCACGGTGACCGCGCCCTTGCGCGACGCATCGTAGGCGGCGCGCAGCTCGACCAGCTCGCCGGCGCGCCCGACGAACGGCGGCGTCGAGGTCAACGACGGGCGCGAAGTGTTGCGATCGATCGGCACCGGCTTTCGGCCGAGGCGCCGCAAGATCTCGGGCCCGTCGGGGCGGCGCGCCGGATCGAAGCGCAGAAGATCGAGCGCCAGCCGATCGAGGTCGGGCGTCGTCGACGGCTCGAGCTGCGACGGCGGCGTCGGCTCGAGGCGCTGCTTGTTCATCAGCACCTCGAGCGCCGGCCCGGAAAACGGCACCTGCCCGGTGAGCGCCTCGTAGAGCATGACGCCGACGGCGTACCAATCGGCGGGCGGACCGATCGGCCGCGCCGCCGCCTGCTCGGGCGCCATGTACTCGACGGTGCCGACCACGTCCGTCGACGAGAGCTGCTCCTCGCGCCGCGCCTCGACGGCGAGCCCGAAGTCGAGCAGCACCACGCGCCCGCCGGCGCTGACCAGCACGTTCGACGGCTTGATGTCGCGATGCACCTTCTCGGCGGCGTGCAGCGCCATCACCCCCTCGACGAGCTGCGCCAGCGCCGTCTGCAGGCGCTCCACGTCGAGCGGCGCCGGCCTCGGCGAATCGGCCGGCCCCGGCCGCACCCAGTCGACGAACGGCGCGCCGTCGACCAGCTCCATCGTGAAGAACCAGTCGCGCCCTTCGGAGAACAGCTCGCCGAGCGAGATCAGGTGCGGATGCGTGACGTCGAGAAAATCGCGGAACTCGCGCTTGAAGCGGAGCAGGCCCTCGGGCGACATCGAGCGCAGCGTCTTCAACGCCACGCGCGACTGGCGCTCGCGATCGTAGGCCTCGTAGACCACGCCCATGCCGCCGGCGCCGAGGCAGCGCAGCACCTGGAACCGCTCGGTGCCGGCAAACTCGAATCCACGATCGGCGGACGCGGACATCTTGGCACCCGCATTTTATCCCAATTCGGCGGGGTTTTCGCTAGGCTTCCTCTTGTGGAAGCGGCGAACGGAACCGAACCGTTCCTGCGCGACCCCGTCGGCCATTACGTGGTCGGGCGACACTTCTTCATCTGGTGTCGCGGCCGCGACTTCACCGGCAGCGTCTTGTGGGGCCGGCCCGAGGAGCGCGACACGCTGGAGATCGCCGCCATCTGGCGCGAGCTGCATCCGCGCATGGAATCGTTCGATGTCGTCACCGACGGCAGCCGCATCGAATCGATCGACGGCGCCGCCTTCGACGTCATGATCCGCTATCTGCGCGATCGGCTGCCGACCTACGCGCGCACGGTCCGGCGGCAGGCGATCGTGCATCCGCCGGGGCTGCCCGGCGCGGCCATCGCCGGCCTCCTACCGACGATCGGCCTCTATTATCAATGGCGCATTTTTCCCGAGCCGCGCGCCGGCTTCGAGTGGCTCGATCGTCCCGACGGCGGCCGCACCTGCGACGAGGTGACGTCGCTGGCCGAGCGCATCACCGGCGTCTCGCCGTGGCGGCGCATCCTCGGCGATCTGTTGCGCGACACGCCCGACGACGTGACGCTGGCGGCGGCGGCGCGGCGCCTCGGCCGCTCGGAGCGCTCGCTGCAGCGCGATCTGCAGCAGTCGGGCACCACGTTTCGCGCCGAGCTCGAGGCGGCGCGCGTCGAGCTGGCGCGCGCGCTCCTCGTCG
>DASXOU010001026.1:0-1966 GCA_036494045.1 Polyangia bacterium
ATGCGATCGGCGAGGCCCTTCATGAGGCCGCCGATCCAGATCGGCGCCGTCGTCGAGACCGGCAGGTACGCGCCGACCGCCCACGACAGCGCGTGCGCGCCGGCGAGCTGCGCCATCCACGCCAAGAAGACGCCGACGAGCACCGGGCCCCACGGCAGCTTTTGCGCCAGCAGGCCCTTGATGATCGTGGCCATCAGCGTGCCCTGCGGCGCCGGCATCCTCGCCGAGCCGATGCCGTGGAGCTCGCCCGGCACCGAGTGATCGAGGAGGAGGATCGTGCCGCCGATGACCAGCGTCGAGACGAGCACGCCGATGATGAGGCCCAGCTGCTGCTTGATGGGCGTGGCGCCGACGAGATAGCCGGTCTTCAGGTCCTGCGACGTGGCGCCGGCGTTGGCCGACGCGATGCACACGATGGCGCCGACCATGAGCGCCATCGACTGGTGCATGTCGGTCGTCCAGTGCATCGAGACGAAGATGAGGCACGTCGCCATCAAGGTCGCGATGGTCATGCCCGAGATGGGGTTCGACGAGCTGCCGATGATGCCGACGATGCGCGACGACACGGTCACGAAGAAGAAGCCGAAGACGACGATGAGGACGGCCATGAACAGCGAGCCGGGAAACGAGCCGGGCAGGTTGGGCAAGAGCGCGATGATGAGGATGAGCGCGACCGCGCCGCCGAGGACGAACGAGAGCGGCAGATCGCGATCGGTGCGCTTGCGCGACTCGGCGGCCGCGCTGCCGCCGCGGAGATCGCGCATCGAGTCGCGGAAGGAGTTGACGATGGTCGGCAGCGAACGGACCAGCGTCATCACGCCCGCGCAGCAGACGGCGCCGGCGCCGATGTATCGGATGTATGCGCGATAGATCTGCTCGGCCTGGCTGTGGCCGGCGATCCAGCCGTCGGTGAAGCCGAGGGCGCGCAGATCGGCGATGCGCTGCGCTTCGGGCACGAACAGCGAGATGAGCGGGATGAGCACGAGCCACGACAAGACGCCGCCCGAGAACATCTCGGCGGCGATCTTGGGGCCGATGATGTAACCGACGCCGAGGTACTCGGGCGTGATCTCGGCGTTGAGCGTGGCGTTGGGATATTGCGATTGCGGACCGGTCGACAGCGTCGGCACGTCTTTCCACAGGCCGAGGATCGACATGAACAGCTTGTAGACGATGGCGGTGTAGACGCCGGCGAAGACGCGCTTGGCGAGGTTGCCGCCTTTTTCGCCGACGATGAGGACATCGGCGCAGGCGGTGCCTTCGGGGTAGGGCAGGTTCTTGTGCTCTTTGACGATGAGCGAGCGGCGCAACGGAACCATGAAGAGGATGCCGAGGATGCCGCCGACGGCCGCGAGCGTGGCGATCTGCACGTAGCGGAAGAAGTGCTCGCCGTCGGAGAGGAAGAGCAGCGCCGGCAGCGTGAAGACGACGCCGGCGGCGATCGATTCGCCGGCGGAGCCGATGGTCTGCACGATGTTGTTCTCGAGGATGGTCGACTTGCCGAGCTTCTTGAAGACGGCGATCGAGAGGACCGCGATCGGGATCGAGGCCGACACGGTGAGGCCGGCCTTGAGCGCGAGGTAGACGGTGGCGGCGCCGAAGATGATGCCGAAGATGGCGCCGAGCACGATCGCCTTGAGCGTGAACTCGGCCGGCGACTCGGAGGCGGGAACGTACGGCTTGAAGTCTTCCTGCGGATCGATCGGGGACGGCAGCTGGCCCGCCATGCGTTGTCCTCGCGTAAAGTGGGGGCACCCTAACATGGACGACGGCGTCACGCAGCTTACGGAGGTGGTCGCCGCGCGGCTTGCCGCGCGTGGCGCCAAGCGCGATCTGCGGATCTATGGAAGCGACGATGCGCGGGCGATCGCGGGCGAGATCGATCGCTTCTGCCGCGAGGAGCTCGGCGGCGCGGTGGCGCGCCCGCTGTTTTACGAGACGCAGGTGGGCTCGGTGGCCGGCGTCG
>DASXOU010001027.1:0-2546 GCA_036494045.1 Polyangia bacterium
GCTAGGGGGCAAACCGCGTTCCAAGTCTGTTGCTCAGCGACGGTCGACACGCCAGACGACGTGCTCGCGCCCGGCGTGCATCGCGTGATGACCCGGGATCATGCCGAGCGCGCGTGCGACCGCTTGCGAGGCGAGGTTGTCGTCGCGAATGAGCGCGATGACGTGATCGTGGCCGCGCGCGAACGCCCAGTCGCGCACGGCGGCGGCGCCTTCGCGCGCGAGGCCGCGGTGGCGATGCGGCTCGTCGACATGATAGGAGACCTCGAGCTCCTCGACGCCGTCGACGAGCTGCGACAGCGGACCGATCTGGCCGATGCGCTCGCCGGTCGCGCGGGCGATCGCGACCCATAGCCGGGGAATCGCGACGTCGTCATCGGGCGTCGCTTCGCGCAGGATCAGCCGCTCGGTGGTGACGATGGCCGGGCGGAAGAGCGCGCACGCGAGGACCGGCTGGCGCGGGTATTTGGCGGCGAGAAGCGGGCACATGATGAACGTCGAGCGTGCGGTGCGCACGTACTTCGGCGGCGCCGCGCACAGGTGGCACAGGCTCTCGGGGAACGGCTGATCGGACACGGGGTTGACTCTTGGGCGGAGTGTAATAGAGTCTCGCGTTCCGTACCCGAAGGAGAGAAGTCGATGGCCGAAACGACCGAGAAGACGACCGAAGCCGAGAAGAAGTGCTCGGTCGAAGCGTGCAAGCGCCCGTACCGCGCCAAGGGCTACTGCGTCACGCATTACAAGCTGTGGCGCCGCGGCGAGCTCGAAGGACACAAGGCGCGCTACAAGCTGTGCAGCAAGGAAGCGTGCAAGAAGGCCGCGGGCCGCTACGGCCTGTGCGAAGAGCACCGTGGTGGCGGCGTCAAGGAAGAAGCCGCTCCCGCCGCATCGTAAATACTTCGGGACAACATCATGCGCTCCGTCTATTCGCGCGGTCCGCGCGCGGCGAAGGGGAGGCTCGCTCGGCTTTGCCGAGCGAGGGGAAACGGGAAGGTTTCCCCCTAATCAATGGACAAAATCGTCATCGCAGGTGGTCACCGCCTGAAGGGCGAGGTGCGCGTCTCCGGCGCCAAGAACGCGGCGCTGCCCATTCTCGCCAGCTCCATCCTCGCCGGCGGCACGAGCGTGTTCCGCAACGTGCCGAAGCTGATGGACGTGCGCACGATGGCCAAGCTCTTGCGCATGCTCGGCGCCAGCGTCGACGACGCCGACAAGACGGGCTACGCGCTGTCGGTCGCCACCGACGGCATCAAGTCGTTCGAGGCGCCCTACGAGCTGGTCAAGACGATGCGCGCCAGCGTGCTCGTGCTCGGGCCGCTGGTGGCGCGCCACGGCGAGGCGGTGGTGTCGATGCCGGGCGGCTGCGCCATCGGCGCCCGGCCCATCGATCAGCATCTGAAGGGCCTCGAGGCGATGGGCGCCAAGATCACGCTCACGCACGGCAGCGTCATCGCCAGGGCCAAACGGCTGCGCGGCGCCGCCATCGTCTGCGACATCCCGACGGTGACCGGCACCGAGAACCTGATGATGGCGGCGACGCTGGCCAAGGGGCGCACGACTCTCGAGAACGCGGCGCGCGAGCCCGAGGTCGAGGAGCTGGCGCGCGTGCTCAACAAGATGGGCGCGCGCATCCAGGGCGCGGGCACCAGCGTCATCACCATCGAAGGCGTCGACGAGCTGCAGCCTATAGAGCACGCCATCGTCGCCGATCGCATCGAGGCGGGGACGTTCATGGTGGCGGCGGCGCTCACGCGCGGCGACGTGCTGGTGCGCGATTGTCTGCCCGAGCACCTCGACGCGGTGATCGCGAAATTGCGCGCGGCCGGCGCCGAGGTGGCCGCCGAGCGCGACGGGCTGCGCGTGCGCGGCAAGAACGAGATCCAGGGCGTCGACATCACGACGCAGCCGTATCCGGGATTTCCCACCGACATGCAGGCGCAGTTCATGACGCTGGCGACGCGCGCGCGCGGACAGAGCGTCATCACCGAGACGATCTTCGAGAACCGCTACATGCACGTGAGCGAGCTCGGCCGCATGGGCGCCGACATCCACGTCGACGGGCGCACCGCGATCATCCGCGGCGTGAAGAAGCTGACCGGCGCCAAGGTGATGGCGTCGGACCTGCGCGCGTCGGCGGCGCTCATCCTCGCCGGGCTCGTCGCCGAAGGGACGACCGAGGTGTTGCGCGTGTATCACCTCGACCGCGGCTACGAGCAGATCGAGAAGAAGCTGCAGAAGCTCGGCGCCGACGTAAAGCGCGCCAAAGATACGTAACGCGCGGGTTTGCGTGTGTTAGTGTCTGACTCGGCATGATCACGCTGGCGGTGCCGAAGGGGCGGGTGCAGGACGAGGCGATCGCGCTGTTCGCCAAGGCCGGGCTCGACCTGTCGCCGATTCAGGACGGCTCGCGGCGGCTCGTGTTCGACTTGCCGTCGCTGGACATGCGCGTGCTCGTCGTGCGCGACGCCGACGTGCCGACGTATGTCGAGCATGGCGCCGCCGATCTCGGCATCAGCGGCCGCGACGTCCTCGAGGAGCGCGGCAGCGAC
>DASXOU010001028.1:0-7550 GCA_036494045.1 Polyangia bacterium
TGAGAGCCAGAATCAGCGATTCGGCGACGAAGGTGACGAGCACGGAGCGGCGGCGAAAGCCGAGCGCGCGCAGAGTGCCGATTTCGCGCGTGCGCGCCGCCACCTGCGCGTACATCGTGATCATGGCGCCGAGCGCCGCGCCGAAGCTGAAGATGAAGGCGACGAACAGCCCGACCACCTTGACGAACATCGCCGTCGCCTCCGACTGCGCCGCCCAGTAGGCCGACTCCGGCTCCACGTCGAGCGTCGACAGATTCGGATCGCCCTCGACCCGCGCCTTCAGCGCCGTGATCGCGTCGGGGCTCTTGAGCCGCAGCGTCACCGATGAGAACGCCGGCCGCCGCGCGAACGCGTCCATGAACTGATCGATGTCGCCCCAGACCTCGGAGTCGTACGCCGATCCGCCCTGATCCATCACGCCGACGACTTGCCAGTCGCGCCGCGCGAAGTGCACCGCGCCGCCGAGCGTCATGCCCTTGAAGCGCCCGGCCAGCTTGCGCCCGATGACGATCTCGGAGGTCCCCGGCGTGAACATGCGCCCTTCGAGCGACTCGGGCGGATGCAGCTCGAGCCCCGTCGGCCCGACGCCGCGTACGTTCAAGTTGGTGCCATCCTCTTCGCTGGTGCCGTTCTCGCGCTGCGCGAAGATGATGACGAGCAGCTCCGGCGACGCCAACGGCTTGCCGTCGCGCCCGAGCGCCACCTCCGGCGCCGACGACAAGAGGCGCAGGTGCTCGGGCTGCACGCCCGACTGGACCTCGTTCTGCGAGCCCTTGCGGATGATCTTGGCGTTGTCGGCGCTGCCCGTCATCTTGAGCGTCTCGTGCACGCCTTCGGTGAGCATGAGGACGGCCGTGAAGACGCCGACCGTGAGCGCCAGGCCCGCCGCGGTCAGCGCCGTCGTCCAGCGGCGCACGCCAAGCGAGCGCACGTTGTAGATCGTCGGCACCCAATCGCGTCGCACCAGCAGCGTCAGCGCCAGCACGCCGACGACGACGATGCCGCCGGTGATGCCGAGGACGATGGCGAGGATGGTGCCACCGACGAGGATGCCGCCGAGGATGGTCGCGGCCTTGATGAGCGCGGCCATTATTCGACCCTCCTGAGCGCGTCGACGATCTTGAGCCGCCCGGCGCGGAACGCCGGCAGCGATGACGCCAACATGCCCAGCCCCAGCGACGCGCCGATGGCGAACGCGGCGTCGCGCGGCTCGACGGTCATGGTGCCGAGAAAGCCGCCCATCGTCTGCTCGAGCAGGCGCGCCAAAGACAACAGGATCGGCGTCGACAGCGCCACGCCGAGCGCGCCGCCGAGGAGCGCGATGATGAACCCTTCGCCGAGCACCATGCGCACCACGTGCCGCGGCTGAAACCCGATCGCGCGCATGACCGCGTACTCGCTCGTGCGCTCGCGCGTCGCCATCGCCATCGTGTTGGCCAGAATCAGCATCAAGATGACGAGCACGACGTACGAGACCCACTCGATCGCGGTCAGAAGGTTGCCCGCCATCGACAGGAACTCGAGCTGAAACTGCTTCTCGCTCTCGGTGCGCGTCTCGAACGGCGAGCTGGCGAACTCCTTGTCGATGAGCTGCCCCACCGCCGCCGACTGCGATCCGTCATCGACCTTGGTCAAGATGAGCCCGACCTTGTCCTTGCGCGCCTCGGGCAATTTCTCGTTGAAGTACTTCCAGTGGAACCACATCGACGACTCGTCGACCGCCTTCGACGTCGAGGTGTAGATGGCGCGCACGTTAAAGTCCCAGTCGCCGGCGTAGATGGTGCCGCGCAAGGTGACCTTGTCGCCGATCTTCCAGCCGTACTTGGCCGCCAGCCGCACGCCGACGATGGCGCCCTGCCGATCCTGGACGTAGTCCTTCCATTGATCGGGCGGGATCACGATCTCCGGATACATCTTGAACGCTTCGTCGTCGGTGGCGAGGTTGGCGAAGAAGCCGTGCTCGTCCTTCGGATAGACCGCGCCGAACCAGTTCTCGTACGAGACCTGCCCCTTGTTGCCGACGACGTTGCGCACCTTGTCGACGGCGGCCAGCGGCAGCTCGAAGATGATCGAGATCTTGTTGCGCGTGAAGATGCGGTCCGACGCCGAGTGCTCGGCGCCCGCGTGCCAGGCGGCGATGATGGTGCGCAACACCAGAAACGCGATGATGGCGATGGCCACGCCGAGCGCCGTCAATGACGTGCGTAACCGATTTCGAAACGCGCTCTTGAATATCAATAAAAAATACGACATGGCGGCCTACCGGAACGGCCCTTTGCTGTCGTCGGCGAGCAGCTGACCCTTGTCGAGGCGCCGGATGATCTCGGCCGACTGCGCCGCCGCCGGATCGTGGGTCACCATGACGATGGTCTTGTTGAACTTGCGATGCAAAAGATCGAGCAGCTTCAAGATCTCCTCCGCGCTCTTGCGGTCGAGATCGCCGGTCGGCTCGTCGGCAACCAGGATCGTCGGATCGGTCACGATCGCGCGCGCGATGGCGACGCGCTGCTCCTGTCCGCCCGAGAGCTGCCGCGGATAATGGTCCATGCGATCTTCGAGCCCGACCACGCGCAGCGCCGTCTCCACGCGCTTTCTGCGCTCGGCCTTCGACAGGCTCGTGAGCAGGAGCGGGAGCTCGACGTTCTGGAACGCGGTGAATACCGGTAACAGATTATAAAACTGAAAAATGAAACCGATATTCCGCGAGCGCCAGGTCGCGAGATCGCCCTCGCCCAGCCGCGTCAGCTCGGTGCCGTTGACCTCCACCGAGCCCGAGGTCGCGCCGTCGATGCCGGCGATGAGGTTGAGCAGCGTCGTCTTGCCCGAACCCGACGGCCCCATGAGCGCCTCGAAGCTGCCTTCGGGAATGTCGAGATCGATCCCCTCGAGCACGGGAATTTCTTGCGTGTCGCGGTGATACACCTTGCGCACGCCGCGCAACTTGATGATCGCCTTCTTCAGCGCGACGTTCCCGTTCCCATTCCCGTTCGCCGCTTTTTCTTCGCTCACTTCTTCTTCTCCTTCACCGACACGCCATCCCGAATCCGGTCCCCCGGCCGTCGAATCACCTTCGTCCCCGTCGTCGGCCCGTCCGCCAATTCCACCATCCCCTCGCCAAAACTTCCCCGCACCACCACCGGAATCGCCTTGGCGTGCCCATCATCGATCGTGAACACGACCTTGCGACCGCCCGAATCCACCACCGCATCCGCCGGCGCGATCAGCTTCGGCGCGGCCTTCAACGCCTCCGCATCGAGCGCCTTCGTCAAAAAGCTGACCTTCGCCGCCATGTCCGGCAACACGCCCGTCGAGTCGTCGGTGAACTTCACCTTCACCGTCACCGCCGCCTTCGATCGATCGACCATCTGCCGCACCTCCGACACCTGCCCGCGAAACCGCTTGTCGGGAAACGCGTCCAAGATGATCTCCGCCGGCGTCCCCACCTTGACCTTGTGAAACTGCGCCTCGGCGACGTCCGCCTGCACTTCCAGATCGTCGAGCGACGCCATCGTCGCGATCCCCGCCAGCGTCATCGGCGCCACCACCTCGCCCACCTCCGCGAGCTTGCGCACCACCGTCCCGTCGAACGGCGCGCGCACCTTCGTATTCTCGAGCTGCACCGCGACCGCCCGCTCGCGCGCCTCGACTGCGCCCACGTCGGCCTGCGCCGACGCCAGCATCGCCGCCGTCTGCGCCGCGTGCGTCTTGGCGTCGTCGAGCGCCGCCTGCGTCCCGGCCCCGCGCGCCATCAGCTCCTCTTCGCGCTTGAGCCGCACCTGCGCGTCGGTCACGTCGGCCTTGGCGCGCTCGACCTTCGCCCGCGCCGCCAGGATGTCGGCGCGCATCTGCGCCAGCGCCGCCTGCGCGTCGGCCGACTCGAGCTCGGCGATCACCTGACCCTCTTTCACCTTGGTGCCTTCGTCGACGAGCCGGACCACGCGCCCGCCGATCTTCGGCGCCACGCTCGCCCGCTTGCGCGCGTACACGTAGCCGGTCGCGACCAGCGTCACGTCCGACTGCGACGGCGACATCAAGGTCACCGCGCCGAGCTCGACGTCCTCGGAGAAGATGCGCCCCGAGCCCTCGCGAAACACATAGAACCCGCCGACGCCGAGCGCCGCGATCGCCACGACGCCGACGATCCAGCCGGCGACGCCGCGACGCCGCTCGTCCGAGTGCGCGCGCCCATTTCCGGCACGCGCTCGCGGCGACGAACGGTCGAGCCGGAGCGAGGCGAGCTCGTCGGCGAGACGGTCCTCTTCGCTGGTCACGGCGGAAATGTAACACTGTGCCGGGCGCAGTCTATGCCCGATTGCGCCAACCGGTTTTGCCGAGCGCGTCAGCCCGCCGGCGCGTCAGCCCGATTGATTGATCCACCACTCGAGCCGCCGTACGTACTCGCGGAAGTCCTTGCGCTTGCGCAGATCGGGATCGACGCCCTCGGGCAGGAACACGTCGGTGATGCGCGTGATGGCAAACCGCGCCGACGCCAGCCGCGCCTCGTCGACGATACGCGAGCGCTCGGAGTGGTCGAGCGGCCGCACCGCTTCGTACGCGACCAAGAGCGAATCGACCGCCGGCTTGTGAATCCGCGATCCGGTCCAGCACCAGGCGTTGATCGCGACCGCGAGATCGTAGACGTACATCCCGTGCGTCGCCTGCTCGAAGTCGAGCACCGCCACCAGCGCGCCGCGCTCGTCGACGAGCACGTTGTCGGGAAACAGATCCTGATGAATGAGCCCGCTCGGCGCCGCGCGCCGCCGCTGCGCGCGAACGAGCTCGTAGCGCAGCGCCGGCACGATGTCGGCGACGCGCAGATCGTCGGCGAACGACTCGAGCCGCGTCTCGAGCAGCGCCAGCGAGTAGTGGTTGCGCGGCAGCTCGTCGGCGCGCATGCCCCAGCCGGCGCGATGGAGCTGCCCGAGCGCGGCGCCGGCCAGCGCCACCGTCGCCGGCTCTTTCGCGTTCGGCTGCGCCTCCGTCGCGTCGATCCAGGGAAACAAGGTCGCCGGCCGCCCCGCCGCCGCCACGATCGCGCGTCCATCCTTGGCGCGCACGATCTCCGGCGTCGGCAGGCCGTGCGCGCGCAGCCGATCGACGAGCGCGACCTCGCCGGCGACGTCCTCGTCGCGCTTGCCTTCGTTGAGCCGCAGAAACCAGGTGCGCCCCGACGCGCGCAGCCGAAAATTGGAGTTGACCGTGCCCAGCGCCGGCAAGGGCTCGATCGACTCCAGCGCCAGGCCATACGCCTCGCACACGGCGCGCGCGGCGTTGTCGTCGAGCGGCGTGCGCAGCGCCATTACTTGCGCGGCTTCAGGATGCCGCCGAATGCGCCCACGAGCGACCAACCGATGACCGTGCGCCCGACCTCACCGACGCGGCTGTTGCAATTCGCGCACAACGGCTTGCCGATCTTGCCGTCGCTGGCGCGCGCCAGCCCATTGCAATAGCCGCCCGCGAGCCAGTTGAGGCACTTGACCCCCACGCGCTCACAGCGCCCGCACTTCCACTTGTCGCGCTGAAAACGGCCCTCGCCTTTTTCGGCGAGCGTGTACGTCGCGACGTCGAAGCAGTGCGAGCAGAACGCCAGCTCCGCGCGACACACCGGATTCGAGCACACCGTCGCCGCGCGATCGACGCTGTTCTGGCAGGCGGGGCACTTGTAGTCCTTGGCCATTTGCCAAAGCGTAGCATGGCTTGTTAGCCTCGGCCGAATGCGTCTGTCGGAGCGCGATCGGCAGAAGCTCGTGGACGCCAACGTCCCGTTCGTGCGCTCGATCGCCGGCAAGATCAGGGATCAGCTCCCGCGCGAGATCGAGTTCGATGATTTGTACAACTACGGCATGCAGGGCCTGCTCGAAGCCGCCCAGCGCTACGACCGCAAGCACGGCGTGACGTTCCAGACGTTCGCCTACTACCGCGTGCGCGGCGCCATGTTCGACGGCCTGCGCAACATGGGCTGGCTGCCTCGCCACGAATACGCCCGGCTGCGCTTCGAGGAGCGCGCCGCCGCCTACTTGTCGAATCTCACGGAACGCGAAGCCGGCGCCGCCGCCGAGCTCCCCGCGGTCGTGAACATCGAGGACGAAGTGCGCCAGGTCGCCGAAGCCCTCGGCGGCGTCGCCGCGATCTTCGTGACCACGCTCGAGGGCCAGCGCGAACAGGGCGACGTCGCCGCCGGCATGACCCCCACGCCGCAGCTCGACGTCGAGCATAAGGAGCGCGACGTCGCCATCGAAGCCGCGCTACGCGAGCTGCCGGACAAGGAGCGCCGCCTCCTCCAGCTCTACTACTTCGAGGATCGCCCGCTCGAGGAGGTCGGCAAGATCATGGGCCTGTCCAAATCCTGGTCCTCGCGCCTGCACGCCCGCGCCGTCGAGCTGCTCAAGGACGCGCTCAAGCGCCAGGTCGGCCCCGACGGCAAGCTCCCCGCCAAATCCAAACCGCGCGCCCGCCGCTGACCTCAGCGCAACTGCCGCATCAAGAACGTCACCGGCGGCACCAACGGCAACCGCGACGTATACGGATCCGCGCCGACGAGCCCGATATGCTGCGCGGCGTTCTGCACCAGATACGTGCGCGCATGCCGCACTTCCGTCGGCGTCTTCAAGATGTGCCCGTGATAGCGCTCCTCGAGCACCTTGCCGTGCCGCCGCATCACGCGATTGAGCCCCTTCGCCACGCGCACACCAAGCCCATTCATCCCGCGCGACAACGACCGCTCATCCCGCGCCTCGACGAGGAGATGAACATGATTCCCCTGCACCGAATAATGCACGAGCCGAAACCCAAATCGATCGGCCCCGCCCCAAAACGCCCGCGCCAGCGCCCCAAAGCATCTCCGCGTCCGTAACTGCCACACGCCTTCGCACATCCGCCAGGTCACGTGCACCGGAAACCGCGCCTTCAACACCGGTCGCCTTCGATGCACCACACGCGCCCGCGCCGCCACGCGCTTCCGCCCCGCGCCCTTCCGCGCGCCACCCCAAGTCCGAAACCGAAACCCAGCTTGCTTCATCTTGATTGGGCACCTTTACCACGCTCAGCACCAAACCGTCAAGCCCAAAACGCACCCGCCGAGGAAGCGGTGCGTAAGACACACGGACGGTTGAGCTCGGCAACCACCGTCGAGAACCGCCGGCCTCCCAGTCGAGCCACCGCCGCACAGGAGCGTGCCTTCACTGTCACCGCCCGCGCGGCTCGAGCACAGCCGTTGCGCAGGACCCCGCCCCGTCATAGCAGCGGCAGCGTCACATCGCCCCGCCACCGATCGGCATCAAGCACTGTTCAGCAACTGTCTTGTGTGCCCATCGGTAGGAGCCGCCACGGCGTGTTTGACCGCGCCATCGCATTCAGCACGGTCAGCAGCTTGCGCATGCACGCGGTCAGCGCGAGCTTCTTCGCTTTGCCTCCCGACGGGCGAATCGCTACATCCAACTGCGCCTTGGACACATCGATTCCTACGAAGCTCATCGCGCCCTCCTCGTCGACGGCACCACCTCGCGCCCTGCCTTGCGTGATTCGAGCTTCTCGCTCGGGCAACTGTTCGG
>DASXOU010001029.1:0-7235 GCA_036494045.1 Polyangia bacterium
CGCGCCGCCTGTTCTTGTCGAGCTCGTCGGCGCGCGCGCTGGCGATGGCGTCGGCGCTGGGAACCGGTTTCGCGGTCGGCGCGCAGGAGAAGGACAAGGAGCCGGCGCAGTGTGTGATGTTGAGCGGGCTCGAGCCGGCCGCGGGACAGAGCGCTCCGGCAGCGCCGGCTGCGCGCGCTGCGTCCGCGGCCGCGCCAACCCCACCACCGCCGCAGCCGTTGGCCGGCGCGGCGCCGCCGCCGCATGAGCGGATCGCCTACGGCACGTTGATCGTTCGCAGCAAGACGCCCCGCGATCTCGACGTCGCGGGCCTCAAGCTCAAGGCGCCGCTCGATGGGTTCCGCATGACGCCCGGCCAGTTCGTGCTCAAGGTCGAGGGCAAGAAGAAGCGCTCCATCAAGTTCAGCATCAAGCTCGACGAGCCGACGACGATCGATCTCGACAAGAAGTAGCCGGTGAGGCTTTGGCAATGGCTGGCGCTGGGCGCGGCGTTGGGCGCCGGCGCAGTCGGGCTGCTGCATCGTTTCGTTCGCGTCGCGCACGATGAACGAGCCGGGTCGGTGCGCGTGCTCGATCTGCCCGCCCGCGTCGACGGCGAGAGCGAGCTGTTCGCCACCGCGCTCGGCCGCGTGGTCGTGCGATCGGTTTCCGATGGCAAGCTGCGGTTTCATCGTCACGCGCACGAGATGTGGCTGCCGCTCGACGACGTCGACGCGACCTACTCGCAGGGCGCCCGCTGGATGCGCACGCGCCTGTCGGCCAACCAGCTTCTGTACACGCCGCCGTACGCCATGCATGCGTGGACGGAGCGCGCGCGCCTCGTCGTGTTCGTCGCCGCTCCCGAGGACGATGCGGTCGAGGTCGAGGCAAACGATCCGCGCTTGCGCGACGCGGCCGACGCCGTGCCCGTCGTTCTGACCGAGGCCGGCAGCGCGCGCTGGATGCTCGACAAGCTGGAAACGATCACGGTCGGCAAGACGCACTGGCTCGGACCCTACGCGCGGCAGATCGCGCTCTATGTGGTCGGCGGGCGCGGCGAGGTGCGCGCCGGTACGGTCCACCCCATCGGCCCGCGGCAGCTCGCGATCGTTGCCGCCGGCGCTCGCGTCGAGATCGTCGCGTCGTCGCCGCTCCGCCTGCTCGTGTTCGATCCCGCGCACACCACGGTGTCTTCGATCTTGCAGGAGGGGACCAAGCGCTATTCGCAGGACGACGAGGAGCTGGTGATTCGCGATTTCTTCCACGATCGGCGAAGCGGATTCTTCGTCGACGTGGGCGCCGGACACTATCAGCGCTTCTCGACGACGTTCTACCTGGAGGAGCAGCTCGGCTGGTCGGGCGTGGCCATCGACGCGCTCTCCGAATATGCGGACGACTATCGCAAGCACCGCCCGCGGACGACCTTCGTCAACGTGCTCGTCACCGACAAGGCGCGCGGGCCGCAGGCGTTCTATCGCGCCGACGATTTCCCCGAAGTGTCGTCGGTGTCGAAGCAGCTCGCCGAGGAGCAGGCGCGCGAGTTCAGCGACAGCGGCGCCGTCAGCGCGCGGAAGGTCCCGTCGAGCACGCTCGACGCCGTGCTCGACAAACGCGGCGTCCGCGCCATCGATTTTCTGTCGATGGACATCGAAGAGCACGAGCCGGCGGCGCTGGCCGGCTTCGACATCGATCGCTTTCACCCCGCGTTCGTCTGTATCGAGGCGCATCCGGCCGTGCGCGACGCGCTCTGGCAGTACTTCCGCCGCCACGGCTATGTTCGCCAGGATCAGTATCTGGCGTGGGACTCTTCCAACTGGTATTTCGCCAGACCCTGACGAAAAGCGACGGCAACGGTCGAGGTGTCACCTACGCCTCCTGGTCGCATCAATCGTCAATGGAACGGAAGCGCTTCGGTTGTAGCGACGCTCGCCTCGCGAAGATCACCGGCGACGGCGAGTCGACGTTTACCGCCGACAGCGGCCCCGATACGGCCGTCGCGCAGGCTGCGCCGTCGCCGCTCGCCGGCGTGCGCGTCGTGCTCGGCGGAAAAGACATCCCTCGACGCATCGACCGATCGCGGCAGTGGCCTGTGGGCCGTGACCGCGTCGACCGTCTACTACTACGGACCGAGGAGTCCGGGTTACCGTCGAGCTCGATCAATGCGCTCCACGTCGACAGCTTCGGCGGAGGACGAACGTTGCTCGTCGCCACCGCGAACTGCTTGGCGACGCTCGCCATCGAGCAATGACTCGTCAGCGAAGGAGGCGGGCGACGCTGACGTCGCCGAGTTGGCTGCGCAGGAGGCGGATGAGGCTGTCGACTTCGACGGTGGCGAAGCCTAGCTGTTGGCGGAGATGATCCTGGGTTCGGCGCAGTAGCTGCGCGCGGGCGGCGGCGAGGCGGCGCGAGATCGTGGCCTTGTCGAGCTCGAGCAGCGCGCCGATCTGGGCGAGCGACAGCCCTTCGACCACGCAAAAGCGCAGGAGCTGGCGATCGGCGACGGTCAGGCGGCTCACGGCGTCGGCCAGCGCGGCGTCGAACTGCGGGCGGAACCGCCGCTGCGCGAGCAGGAGCTCGGGCGTCGCCGTGACGATCGCCGCGTCGGGGTCGGCGACGCGCGGGTTGCCGTCGCGCGCGCGTCGGAGGTTCAGCGCCAGCCGCACGGCTGCGACCTTGACCCAGGCGCGGAGCGGACCGCGGCCGGAATAGCTGGCCAGACGCGGCGGCGCGGCGGCGCCGGCGACGAGCAGGCGTTCGCGGAGGAGCTGCCGGACGTCGTCGGCGACGACGCGGGTGCTGTCGAGTCGCGCCAGATGTCGGGGCACGAGCGCGAGGTGATGCTCGTCGAAGGCGCGATGCGCGATCGCCATGCCGTCGACGCAGGCGCAGGCGAGGTACAAGTCTTCGATGTGCAGCGACGACGGATCCGCGGCGGCGCTGTCGCTGCGCAGGCGCGCGTTCACATAATCGGTGAAGCGTGCCGCGTCGAGGTCGAAGCGCGGCCAGGCGGCTCGGCCGCGCACTGCCCAGCTCGGCGCCGTCGCGTGGATCACGTGCGCCGACCACGCATTTGCAGCCAGCGCTCGGCATCGGCGAGCTGACGGCGGCGCCGTTCGCCGAGCGGATGCGACGACCAATAGCGCGTCGCCTCCGCGGCCAGCGTGGCGGCGCGGCGCCGATCGCGTGCGGTCGACCACAACGCCTGCGCCAGGGAGAACGAGCTCTCGGCGCGATCGGCCGCCATCTCCTCGCCGCGCTGCAGGCCGAGGGCGCGCTCGAGCGGCGCGATCGCCTTTGCCGGCTGACCCTGGGCGACGAGGCACGCGCCGAGGCCGCTCAAGGCGAACTCGAGCTCCTCGTCATGCCCGCCGTCGATGTGCTGCGCGGCGGCGAGCGCTTCGCGCAACCAGGTGGCCGCTTCGGCGGCGCGCCCGGCTTCGATCAACATCCAGCTGTAGTTCGTCGCCGCGGTGGAAAAGTGCGAGAGGTTCGCGCGATCGAGATGCTCGAGCAGGCGCCGCTCCCCGCGGATCGCGACGGCGAGGTCGCCCTGTTCCCAGCGTTCGAGCGCGATGTTCTCGTCGACCGTGAGGGTCACGTAGTGGTCGGGGCCGAGCAGGCGCGCGAAACCGTCGCGCACGGTCTCGTGGAGCGGCGCCGCCTCGGCGAAGCGGCCCATGTCGCCGAGCACGGAAGCGAGCTGGCCGACGTTGCGCAGCCGCTCGAACTCGTTGCCGCGAAAGCGTTCGAGGGCGCGCTGGACTTGCAAGTGGCGCTCGATCGCGGCGTCGAAGTGCCGTTGCCGCCACTCGAGGATGGCGAGCGCGTACAGCCGGTCCGCGTCGGCGCGCGAGTCGCCGGCGCTTCGCTTCACGGCGTCCTCGGCCAGCGCCGCCCAGTGCTGCGCGTCGCTGAAGTCGGCTTGCTGTGCGTCGATCTGCACGGCCTGGGACGCGACGCTGGTCAGAAGGACATCGTCGTGCGCCATGGCTGCCAGCACCGAGCCATCGACGAGCGAGCCGCGGCTGGCCACGAGCTCGCCGAGACAGCGCTGCGCGCGCGCCGTCAGCAGCGTCGCCTCGGCTGCCAGCGCGCTGTCGTCGGCGGAGCGCGCCTCTTTGGCCGCGGCGGCGGCGTGCGCGAGGGCGTCGGGGCACTTCAACGCGCCGAGCTCGACGGTGGCGCGCGCGAGCCCGCGGCGCGCCTGCTCCAGCCGCGGCCCGGCCGAGCGCGGCACGGTTCGCACGCGCTGCAGCGTCGAGGAGTCGGCGCAGACTTCGACGGACGGAAGCGCCTGCAGGGCTTGCGTCGCGCGGTCGCCGAGCTTGGGGTCGCTGGTGATCACGCTGGCGAGCTCGTCGACTTCCTTGCGTCGCTGCTCGAGGCATTGCATGCGGAAGTCGAGGAGCGCTTCGGATTGCTCGCCGCGCACGTGGGTCGCGTCACACGCCTCGGCGTGGCCCTGCGCCCACGAGCGAGCATAGTCGTCGAGTGCGGCGATGACGTGGGTCACGCGCGCTTGGGCCGCGGGACCGACGCCACCGAGGACCTTGGCGACCTGGGCGCGGCGCGCGTCGTTCCAGACGCTCGCGAAACGATCGCCGGCCGCGCGACACATCGCTCCGCGATCGGGCTTTCGCGAGGTCGCGCTCGCGAGCGTGACGGCGACGGCGACCGCCGCGCAGGCGACCGCGAGCGCGCCGAGGGCTGGGCGCGCGACGCGACGACGAGGCGTCAGCGCTGCGAGCAGCTCGTCCATCGACGAGAAGCGTGCCTCCGGCAGCGCATGCAGGCCGCGCGCGAGGGCACGCTTCACCGACGAGGGCACATCGCGGCGCTTGGGCTTGAGCCGGCTGCCGGTGAGGATCGCGTATTCGAGCTCGGCGAGCGATTTGCCGGCGAACGGGCGCACGCCGTAGATGGCTTCGAACAGGGCGACGCAGAAGCTGAACTGATCGGCGCGCGCGTCGGCGGGAAGGCCGCGCATCTGCTCCGGCGCCATGTACGCGGGCGTGCCGACGACGGTGCCGGCCTGGGTCAATTCGCCGTCGACGAACGGGACGTTCAGAGCCGGGCCGTCGTCGAGGTCGTGCGCGCGGCAGACCGGCCGCGCCAGGCCAAAGTCGGTGACGCAGACGCGGGCCTCGCTGCCGATGAGGATGTTGTCGGGCTTGAAGTCGCGATGCACGAGCCCGGCGGCGTGCGCGGCGGCGAGACCCTGGCCGGCGGCGGTGAAGACGCGCAAGATTTCGTCGATCGAGCGCGTGCGGGCCGATTGCCAGGCCGTCAGCGTCGGGCCGTCGATGCGCTCCATGGCGACGAAGAGCCGACCGTCGTAGGTGCCGACGTCGAAAACGGTGATGACGTGCGGATGGCTGACCCGCGCCATCGCTTGGGCTTCGCGCACGAGGCGGACGCGCAGCTCGACGTCGAGCTCGGCGAACTCGGGTCGAATCAGCTTGAGCGCGATGTTGCGCTGGAGCTCGGGATCGAAGGCGCCGTAGACGACGCCCATGCCGCCGGCGCCGAGGATCTCGGTGATGCGATAGCGACCGATGCGCTCGCCGATGGCGACGACGGCGTTGGCGGTACGGTCCTGGCGGAGCGACAGCGTCGACGAGGTCGTCGGGCGGAACGCCGGATCGGAGTCGAGGATGGCTCGCGTGGCGACGGCGACGAGCTCGCGGCAGCTCGCGCACTGGTCGACGTGCTCGTCCACGGGCGTGCGTAGCGCCGGCGCGAGCCGCCGCTCGACGAATGCGCTGACGATGCTTTCATCCAGACAACCCATGCGATCGGGGAGCGCCGACTGTCAGAGACTGAAGACAGTCCACACACACCTGAGATCGTTATCGGCGGCGGCGGGGGAAAGTTGCTTGGAAAGACGAAGCCGGAGGTTCGTTTCGTGAAATCGGCTATTTCAGCGGTCTAGGGGCAGGTTCCGCTGCCGCAGATGGAGTCGGCTTCGGCGACGCAGATCGAGTCCCACGAGGTCGAGCAGCAATAGGCGTCGGCGCTGCAGATCTTGGTCGCGCAAGAGTCGCACGACGCCTTGAGCTTCTTGCCCGTCTTGCAGACCGAGTGAGCGCACGAGTCGCCGCCACCGCCACCGCCGCCACCGCCGCCACCGCCGCCGCCGCCGCCGCCGCCGCCGCCGCAAGACTCGCCGCAGATCGATTTGACTTCGCCAACGCAGACGGAGTCCCAGGCGGTCGCGCAGCAGTAGGAATCCTGGGCGCAGATCTTGGTCGCGCACGGATCGCAGCTCGACTTGAGCGCGCCACCCGCCGAGCAGATCGGATGAGCGCAGCTGCCGGCGCCACCACCACCGCCGCCACCGCCGCCACCACCACCCGCGCCGCCGCCGCCGCCACCGCCGCCACCACCCGCGCCGCCGCCGCCGCCGCCGCCACCGCCGCCGCCGCCGCCACTGCCCGCGAGAACGGCGGCGTTCGGGGAGCCATTTCCCGTCGGGCCGTCGTAGCCGGGGCCCGCCGTGCACAGGTACGAGCCGCAGGATCCATTCGCGCCCACGGTGACGTCGAAGAACGCCTTGGGGTTCGAGTACGAGAGCGCCGCGGTGTCCTTGCCGTGGCCCGTCGCCGTGAAGATCGACGCGACGAGCGGCGAAGCGGCCGACGTCCCGCCGAACACGGCCCACCCGCCGACGCCGTAGCTGTCATACACTGCGACACCCGTGTTCGGGTCGGCGACGGCGGACACGTCCGCGACCGTGCGATGGGCGCAGACGGTGTCCTTCTGCCACGACGGCTTCGTGATGTAGACGCTGCAGCCGGAGCCGGCACCTTCGCCACCGGCTGCGCTGCCCCAGACGCTCTCGATCCAGCCGCGCGGAACGGTCGTCGACTTCGTCAGCGACGTGCCGCCGACGGCGGTGACGAACTGCGACGACGCCGGATACTCGACGCCGTATCCGCCATCACCGGACGACGCGAAGATCGCCACACCCGGATGATTGAAGTAGCTCGTATCGGATTGTGCATCGGTGGAATCTTCCGCTCCGCCGTAGCTGTTGCTGACAGCGGTCGCGCCCAGGCTCACCGCCGTGTTCACCGACGAGCCGAGGTCGGCGATCGAGGCCGCGCTCGCTTCGACGAGCAGCAGCTTGCACTTGGGGCAGATCGCCGACGCCATCTGCAGGTCGAGCGCGATCTCGCTCGCCCAGCCCTGATCGGCGGTGGGAAGCGGGCTCGCTTGCCCGCTCTCGTTCACCTTCTTGAAGCAGCCGTTGGCGG
>DASXOU010001030.1:0-13536 GCA_036494045.1 Polyangia bacterium
CGCCACGCTCGAGGCGCTCGAGCTCGACACCGTCAGCGCACAGGGCTACGGCTTTCAGATCGAGATGACCTATCGCGCGGTCAAGCACGGCTTCCGCGTCGAGGAGGTGCCGATCGTGTTCGTCGATCGCCGCGTCGGCCAGTCGAAGATGTCCAAGCGCATCTTCCTCGAGGCGCTGACGCTGGTGTGGAAGCTGCGCCTGACCGGCACGGGCGGCGTGGCGCGGAGCCTGGCGTGACCGAGCCGCGCGCGCTCGTGTGGATCGACGGCGCGCCCGTCGACGCCGCGCTGGCGCGCGTGCCCGTCTTCGATCGCGGCTTTCTCTACGGCGACTCGGTCTACGAGGTGACGCGCGCGTTTTCCGGCGTCGCCTTCGCGCTCGACGAGCACCTCGATCGCCTGGAGCGCTCGGCCGAGGGCCTCATCATGCGCACGCCGCCGCGCGCGGCCATCGAAAAAGCCGTGAACGACACGTTGGCCGCGAGCGCGCTGCCCGACGCCTACGTGCGCATCGTGGTCACGCGGGGCGCCGGCGAGATCGCGCTCGATCCCGCGTGTGCCGACGAGCCGCGCCTCATCGTCATCGTGCGCGCGCCCAAGCCGCCGCCGCCCGAGGCCTACCGCGACGGCGTCGAGGTCGCCATCGTCGGGCGCACGCGCTACGCGCCGGGCGTGCCGACGTCGACGGTCGACCCGCAGGTCAAGAGCGGCAACTATCTCGGCTCGGTCATGGCCGTCGCCGAGGCGCGCAAGCGCGGCGCCTACGAAGCGATCTTGTGTGACAACGTCGGCCGCATCACCGAGGGCAGCTCGTCGAACTTCTTCATCGTGCGCGGCGCGCGCGTCTCGACGCCGCCGCTCTCGGTGGGCCTGCTCGAGGGCATCACGCGGCGCAAGGTGATGCAGCTCCTCCACGGCGAAAAGATCCCGTGGGCCGAGCAGGCGCTGTGGCCGATCGACCTTCATCGCGCCGACGAAGCGTTCCTGACCAGCTCGGTGCGCGGCGTGGTGCCGGTGGCGCGCGCCGACGGCGAGCCCATCGGCGACGGCAAGCCGGGGCCGATCACGCGCCGCGTGATGCAGGCGTACGACGCGCTCGTGCGCGCGGCGACGGCGCAACCGCCGGCGCGACCCCCGAAGTAGTGCGCGCCGCCGCCACGATCTTCGTCGCGCTGGTCGCCTTCGCCACGCTGTGGTCGCTCGTGGTCTGGTCTTGGCATCCGCGCGCCGATTCCTTCGCTGCCGCGCCGCCGGCGACACTCACGCGCACGCCGTCGACGCCGGGCGAGGCCACGATCGTCTTCGCCGGCGACACCGCCGAGGCCGACTTCGCGCTCGGCACCGTCGAGGTCCTCGGCCTCCTCTATCCGTTCGGCTCGACGATCGATCTCGTGCGCGGCGCCGATCTCGCCGTCGCCAACCACGAGGCGCCCATCACCGACGGGGGCACGCCTTCGTGGCTGTACAAGAAGTACGTCTACCGCGCGCCGCCCGCCTCGGCGCGCGCGCTCGCCGACGCCGGCTTCGACGTGCTGTCGCTCGCCAACAACCACACGACCGACTTCGGCTTCGACGGTCTCGCCGACACCATGGACGTCGCCGCGCGCGCCGGCCTCGCCACCATCGGCGCCGGCCGCGACGCCGCCGAAGCGCGCCGCGGCCTCATCGCCGACGTCGGCGGCTTGCGCGTGGGCCTGCTCGCCTATTGCGAGCGCCAGCTCTTCCTCGATGCCTACGTCGATCAGTTCGCGCGCGCGCATCGCGCCGGCGTCGCCATGGCTGCCGAGCCCGATCTTCAGCGCGACATCGCGCGGCTGCGCGCCGCCGGCGCCGCGCTCGTCGTCGTCAGCTTCCACGCCGGCGACAACTACGCGCCGCCGACGCGCGGGCAACGCTGGTGGGCCGAGCGCGCCATCGACGACGGCGCCGATCTGGTGATCGAGCACCATCCGCACGTCGCCCAGCCGATCGCGATGTACCGCGGCCGCGCCATCGCGCTCAGCCTCGGCAATTACGCCTTCGGCACGCCCGGCCGCTTCTTCCGCCAATCGGATCCCGACATGCTCGACCTCGGCCTCCTCGCCGTCGCCCACGCGCGCCGCTGCGGCAATGGCGGCGCCGCGTTCGATCGACTGGAGCTGGTGCCGCTCGCGGTGCACAATGAACGCGTGCGCTACCGACCCGAGCCGCTCGCCGGCGCCGAGCTCGCCGATGCGCTCGCCCGCCTGCGCGAGATGTCCGCGCGCAACGGCGCCGACGTGCGCGCCGAAAACGGCCGCGGCGTGGTCACGCTCGCCGGCTGCGCGCGCGCGGAGCGGCCATGATCCCGACGTGGTTCCTCTATCTCACCGGCTTCTCGATGCTGATCCTCGGCGTCCTGCAGCTCATCCACCGCCCGCACAAGCCGAACGCGACCATCGCCGAGCGCGTGGTCAACCTCGGCACCTTCTGGTCGCTGCTCTGCATCACCGTCGGCGTGGGGCTCCTTTTGATGGCGCTCGGCTATTGGCAGGGCCCGCTCGGCCTCGCGGCGCCCCCGCCGCCGAAGGTTCCGCGGTATCATTAGCCGTGCGCCTCGTGCTCGCCTTCGCAGTTGCCCTCGCCAGCGCCGGCTGCGTCAGCGGCAAGTGCCACACGCCGACGGCGTGGAAGCCATGCTCGGGCGACAGCGCCGAGCCGGGTGCCACCGGCACGCCGCCGACCATCGTCTCGCTCGACGTCCCGACCTGCGCCTTCCTCGATTCCCCGTCGGTGAGCGCGTCACTGCACGTCACCGATCCCGACGGCGACGCGCAGGTCATCGAGGTCAGCTACTTCAACGGCGGCGTGCGCGTCGACGAGTCGAACATCGAGCTCGACGACGCCGATCGCAGCGACAACGACTGGAGCGGCAGCTTCGGCCTCTTGCTCATGGCGCCCGGCGGCGGCATGCCGATGCCCGGCAGCGACGACGTGCGCGTCAAGGTCACCGACCGCCAAGGCGGCCAGTCGGCGCCCTTCTGCAACTCGATCGCGATCGTGAATTAGCGACGGATTAGTTCGTGGTGAGATCGAAGGGGATCGAGCTCGGCGTCGCGATCTGCCCGCCGTTGTCGGTGTCGGGGAAGAACACCAGGTCGGGGTACGACGTGCCGTCGATCTGGATGTCGAACTCGACCGGCTCGAGCGAGACCGCGAAGTCGACGCCGTCGAGCCCGTCGGTGGCGATGGTGTCGAAGGTGATCTGCTGGCCGCCGGCGACGTCCATCGGCGCGTTGACCGCGTCACCTGCTTCCAGCGGGCAGCTGCCGTCGGCGCAGCCAGGCGCGAAGTCGGTGAACACGCCCGGCGTGAAGATGGTGCCGGTGAACTCCGAGTATTGCCCGCTCACGTTGGAGTCGCCCGTCCAGACCACGCGATAGGATCCGCCGGTGTTGGCGGTGATCCCATAGCCGGCTTGCGTGCCCGGCGAGACGATGGTGCTGGCGCCCGGCAAGATGCGGAAGAGGGGAGGGCCCGCGGTGCCGCCGCCGCCGCCGCCGCCACCGCCGCCGTTGTCGTGAACCACGACGCAGCCACTCACGAAAACCGCTGCCAAAGCCAATGAGCTCAGTATGCGCATGCGACCTCCGGCACCGATCTTATGCGCGGCGTGGGACGATGAAAAGGGGTCAGGCCGCGTTTCGCACGGGGCCGGCCGATCGCTTCGCGATCACGCGGTCGTGCAGCGCGCGCAGCGCCAGCAGCGACGAGGATGCGCGGCGCGCTTCGATCGCGCGCACCGCTTCGACGAGCGCGGCGTTGACCGGCGTGGACACGCCGAGCGCGGCGCCGCGACGAACGAGCTCGCCGTTCAAGAAGTCGATCTCGGGCGGACGGCCGCGCTCGAGCGCGTAGAGCATCGACGAGCGCAGCCGTCGATACTTGAAGCCGACCGCGAGCAGCACCGAATGCTTGTAGGCGAGTGACGGCGAGCCGAAGCTGAGCCCACGCTCGGCCTCGCTGATGGCGATCTTGTCGATGTCGAGCGTGCCGCCGACCGGCTGGATGCGCACGCCGGCCGCGCTGGCGACGGCGGCGACCTCGGCGAACACTTCGAGCGCGATGCGGCGGATCGGGCGATGCGAGAGCAGCTTGCCGAGCGGCACGCCGCCGATGGCGCCGAGCGTGGTGGTCACGCAGTTGATCGCCAGCTTCGACCAGCGCACGCCGGCCAGATCATCGACGACGATCGACGGCGACGACGCCTCGGCGAGCGCGGCTACAGCGTGCGGGTCGGGCGACTCCGTCGTCGGGCGCCCGAACGTCAAGACGCCCTTCGACGTCCTCTTGTAGTGCCCGGGCGCCACCATGCTCGCGCCCCAACCGACGACGCAGCCGACGACGCGCTCGCCGACGATGGCGCGCGCGCGATCTTCGGGCAGCCCGTTCTGACAGGTCACCACCGTCGCGCCGTCGGCGAGCTTGCCGCGCGCGTCGGCGAGCGCGGCCTCGAGCGTCGTCGACTGCGTGGCGACGAACGCGAGATCGAATGGCGCGTCGGCTTCCGACGCGTGGAGCAGCGGCGCGCGGCCGAGCGGCACCGTGGTCTCGCTGCCGTCGAGCTCGCGCACGCGATAGCCGTGGGCGCCGAGCGCCTCGGCGATCGCCGGATTGCCGACGACCGGCGTGACGTCGGCGCCGGCGCGCGTGAGCGTGGCCGCCAGAACGCCGCCGATTCCGCCGCAGCCGATGATCGCGATGCGCATGGGCCGGAAGAGTAGTGATGAGTCGCGCGCAAATCAACACTCTCGGCCCCGTAGACGTGGTAAGACGCCTCACGATGCGCACGCGCTGGCTCGTCATGGTCGCGTTGGTGGTCGGATGGTCGGGCTGCGGCCCACTGATGGGTCGCGGCAGCGGCGGCAACGGCGGCAGCGGCGGCGGTCAGGACATGTCCGTCGACGACACCGGCGACGGCGGCGGCGCCTACGACAACGACTTCGCGGTCAACTCGATGTGCGTGCCGCCGCAGATGGCCACCGAGTGCGCCAGCCCGATCCCGGCCAACGCCGGCTGCCAGGCCACCGAAGACTGCGGCTCCGACGGCAGCGGCAACGGCCTCGACGACAACTGCAACGGCATGGTCGACGAAGGCTGCGCCTGCCTGCCCGGCGCCGTCGAGAAATGCTTCGTCGGTCCGCCCGGCCGGCGCGGCGTCGGCGGTTGCACCGACGGCAACGCCACCTGCCAGGGCGGCGAGTTCGGCTCGTGGGGCCCGTGCGTCGGCTCGATCGGCCCGCAGCCGGAGACGTGCGACAAGCTCGACAACGATTGCAACGGCTGCGCCGACGACGGGCTCTGCTGCAACGCCGCCATCGACTGCCCGGCGCCGGGCGATCCGCGCATCGCTCCCAAGCCGCCGTACACCGACGTGCCGCTGTCGGGCGAGCTCTTCTTCCCCGGCGCCGCGACGTCGTGGAAATGGACCATCGTCGGCGGCCCGTGCGATCAGCTCTTCTACTCGACGACGCTCTTGCACAACCAGAGCTTCACGCTCACCGGCGCCAACATGAAAGACGCCGTCGCCCACTTCACGCTCTCGGGCGACTACACGGTCACGCTCACCGTCGTCGGCGCCGACGGGCAGACCTACTCGTGCACCTGGGTGCAGCACATCATCGGCCCCGGCGTGCGCTTCGAGATGTGCTGGGACAACTCCGACTCGGGCGACGACATCGATCTGCACGTGCACAAGCCCGGCACCACGACCGCGTGGTTCAGCACCAACGGCAGCACCGACGGTAGCAACAACAACCCCGACGACTGCTACTACATCAACTGCAAGGCCGAAGAATATCCGATGCCCGATCCGTCGACGCCGATCCCGAACTGGGGTTACGCCAACACGAACATCTCGTCGTGTATCGGCTCGCCCGAAGGCATGGACTGGCAGTCGAACCTCGGCGCCTGCCACAACCCGCGCCTCGACATCGACAACGTCGGCGATGCGCCCGGCACCCCCGAGAACATCAACATCGACAACCCGACCAACGGCCAGAGCTTCCGCGCCGCCGTGCACTTCTACAACAAGTCCTCGTCGACGGACGAGCACCCGATGGTCAACGTCTACTGCGGCGGCACGCTCAAGGCGACCTTCGGCAAGGCGCCCAACACGCTCACCGGGTTCAACGAAGGCGACGAGTACGGCAAGGGCCTTCTGTGGCGCGTCGCCGACGTGGCCGCGGTCGTCGACGGCAGCGGCAACACCACCGACTGCAACGTCACGGCGATCCATCCGCCGGGCACGACCACCGGCTACTACGTCACCAAGAACGACATGACCTACTGAGCTACGTCGTCGCGGCGGCGCGCTGCTTGGCCACGATGGCGGCGACGAGCGCGGCCTGCCCGTCGGCGTGATACGAGCTGCGCACCAGCGGCCCCGACTCGACGTGCGTGATGCCGAAGCCGAGCGCCTCTTCTTTGAGCTGCGCGA
Organism: Polyangia bacterium; assembly: GCA_036494045.1. Taxonomy (GTDB): domain Bacteria; phylum Myxococcota_A; class Polyangia; order Palsa-1104; family Palsa-1104; genus JAQBQH01. The sequence goes on from DASXOU010001030.1 coordinate 6,458, forward strand.
ACTCCGCCGGCGTCACGTAGCGCGCCAGCGGAAGATGATTCAGCGACGGGCGCAGATACTGACCGAGCGTCACGATGTGCACGCCGAGCGCCGCCAGCTCGCGGAGGACGTCGCGCACTTCGTCGAGCTCCTCGCCGAGCCCGAGCATCAGGCCCGTCTTGACGATCGCGCCCCGCTTGCGCGCATGCTCGAGGACGCGATAGCTGCGATCGTAGCGCGCCTGCACGCGCACTTGCCGCGACAGCCGCGGCACCGTCTCGAGGTTGTGCGCGAACACATCGGGCGCGGCGGCCAGCACGGTGTCGACGTCGTCGGTCACGCCCTTGAAGTCGCCGACCAGCACCTCGAGCGTCATCCCCGGGCAGTGCGTCTTCACTTGCCGGATCGTCTCGGCCCAGTGCGCCGCGCCGCCGTCGGGCATGTCGTCGCGATCGACCGACGTGATCACCGTGTGCTCGAGCCCGAGCTTGCCGAGCGCGACCGCCACGCGGCGCGGCTCGTCGGGATCGGCCGGCTCTGGCCGCCCGTTGGGCACGTCGCAGAATTGGCAGCTGCGCGTGCAGATGTTGCCGAGGATCATGATGGTGAGCGCGCGCCGATCCCAGCACTCGCCGATGTTGGGGCACGACGCCGATTCGCACACGGTGTTGAGGCCGAGCCCGCGCACGAGATCGCGCACGTCGAAGTAGTTCTCGCCCGACGGAATGCGCACCTTGATCCAGTCGGGATGGCGCCGCCCGCGCGCGGGCAGCGGCGCCTCGTTGGTCACGACCGGTAATTTCTTGAACGTCCTCACGACAAGTCCTCGCTACAGCAGCATTCCCATCGGCTTCTCGATCAGCTTCTTCACTTCGCCGAGCAGCTTGGCGCCGAGCACGCCGTCGACGACCCGATGATCGCACGACAACGTCAGCGTCATGCGCCGCCGGATCTCGATCGCGTCCCCGCCGTCCTCGTCCTCGACCACGACGGCGCGCTTCTCGGTCGCACCGACGGCCAGGATCACCGACTCGGGCGGATTGATGATGGCCACGAACTCGCGGATGCCGAACATCCCGAGGTTCGACACCGTCGCCGAGCCGCCCGCGAACTCCTCGGGCCGAAGCTTCTTGGCGCGCGCCCGCTCGGCCAGCGACCGCGTCTCGCGCGCGAGCGCCCCGATCGACTTGCGATCCGCGTCCCTTACCACGGGCGTGATCAGCCCATTGTCGGGCAGCGACACGGCCATGCCCACGTGCACGCCGCCGTGGCGCAGAAGCCCACCCTCGGTCCACGACACGTTGGCCTCGGGCACGCGCACCAGCGCGACCGCGAGCGCCTTGACCACGAGATCGTTGACGCTGACCTTGACCTCGCCGGCCTCATTGAGCTGCTCCCGCAGCTCCATCAGCCGCTCCGCGTCGCAATCCACCGTCAGGTAGATGTGCGGGATCTCGCGCTTGGCCTCGACCAGCCGCCGCGCGATCGTCTTCCGCATCTGCGACGCCGGCACGACTTCGTCCTCGCGCGCCGCATACGTCTCCGCCGCATACGCCTGCACCACCGGCCCCCGCGCCGCCGCCTCCTCGATATCCCGCTGCACGATCCGCCCACGCGGCCCCGTGCCGCTCACGTTCCGCAGATCCACGCCGCGTTCGAGCGCCAACTTCCGCGCAAACGGCGACGCCAGCACCCGCCCATGCCCATTGGTCGGCTGCGCCGCCTCCGCTTTCACCGCTTCCGCTTTCGCCGCGACGGGCCTCGGCGCCTCCGCTTTCGCCGCTTTCGGCGCCTCCGGCTTCGCCGCTTCCGGCTTCGCTGCTTCCGTCATTGCCGGTTGCCGGTTGCCGGTTGCCTGTTGCCTGTTCTCCGAGATCTCCTTCAGCACCCCCGCCGGATCCTCCCCCGCCTCCCCGAGCACCGCCACCGGATCCCCCAGCTTCACCGTATCCCCCTCTTTCACCAACAGCTTCAAAAGCACCCCCTCGTCCTCGAGCGGGAACTCCATGTTCGCCTTATCCGTCTCCACCTCGGCGATCACATCCCCCGGCGCGATCTTGTCGCCGACCTTCTTCGTCCACTTCGCGAGCGTGCCCTCTTCCATCGTCGGCGAAAGCTTGGGCATCGTAATGATCGAGGCCATCGTTACTCCTGAAGGTACATCGCGCGCTTGACCGCCGCCACGACGCGCGGCACGTCCGGCGTCACCATCGCTTCCAAATTCTGCGCATACGGCATCGGAATCTCGAACCGATGCACGCGCTCCACCGGCGCGTCGAGCTCGTCGAAGCACGCGCGCCCGACGCGCGACGCGATCTCCGCGCCCACGTTCGCGAAGCCGTGGCCCTCCTCGAGGACGACACAGCGATGCGTGCGATTGACCGACTCGAAGATCAATTCCTCGTCGAGCGGCTTGACCGTCCGCGGATCGACCACCTCGACCTCGATGTTCTCTTTGGCCAGCGCCTCGGCCGCCTCGAGCGCGAGCATCGCCATGCGCGACCACGCCACGATGGTGCAGTCCTTACCCGGGCGCTTGATGTCTCCCTTGCCGAGCGGCACCAGGTGGTCGCCGTCGGGCACCTCGCCCTGCGCCGAATAGAGCTTCTCGCCCTCGATGAACACGACCGGATCGTCGTCGCGGATCGCCGTCTTCAGAAGGCCCTTGGCGTCCGCCGCCGTCGACGGCATCACCACCTTGAGCCCCGGCACGTTCGCGTACATGTACTCGAGGCACTGCGAGTGCTGCGCGCCCAATTGCCCGGCGGCGCCGCCCGGCCCGCGAAACACGACCGGCAGCTTGAACTGCCCGCCCGACATGAGGCGGATCTTGGCCGCGTTGTTGACGATCTGATCGATGGCGACGAGCGAGAAGTTCCACGTCATGAGCTCGATGATGGGACGCAGGCCCGTCATCGCCGCGCCGATGCCGACGCCGACGAAGCCGCACTCGGCGATCGGCGTGTCGATCACCCGCTTCTCGCCGAACTTCTGCAGCATCCCCTGCGACACTTTATAGGCGCCCTGGTAATGCCCGACCTCTTCGCCCATGAGGAAGATGGATTCGTCCCGCTCCATCTCTTCGCTCATGGCTTGGTTCAAGGCTTCGCGATAAGACAAACGCATTACATTTTCCTCGGATCGGTATCGGGATTCGCATAGACGAAATCCCACACGGTGTTGCCGTCAGCCTCGGGAGACTGCTCGGCGAAACGCACCGCCTCCTGCACTTCGGCTTTGATCGCGGCTTCGAGAGAAACGATTTCGTCCTCTTTGACGCCGTACTCCTTGATCAGCCGCTCGCGCGCCAACGGCACTGCGTCGCGCTTTTTCCACTCTTCGATCTCGTCCTTGGTGCGGTAGTTCCCCGGATCCGACATCGAGTGTCCGCGAAAACGATAGGTCACGATCTCGACCAGCGTCGGCGTGCGATCCTTGCGCGCGCGCGCCACGGCCTCGCCGATGCGCTCCTTGACGCGCAGGACGTCGTCGCCGTCGAAGCGATCGCGCGCCACCGCGTAGCCCGACGCGCGCTCGGTCACGTCCGGCACCGCCAGCGTGCGATAGAGCGGCGTGCCCATCGAGTACTGGTTGTTCTCGCAGATGAACACGATCGGCAGCTTCCACAAGCCGGCCAGCGAGATCCCTTCGTGGAACGCGCCCTGTGGCACCGAGCCGTCGCCGAAGAAGCAAAGCGTGACGTCATCGTCGCCGCGATACTTCGACGCGAAGGCGACGCCGGCGGCGAGCGGCACGTGGCCGCCGACGATGCCGTAGCCGCCGAGCATCTTGTGCTTGGCGTCGAACAGGTGCATCGAGCCGCCCATGCCCTTGGACGCGCCGGTCGACTTTCCGAACAGCTCCGCCAGGCACTCCTTGGCCGTGCCGCCCTTGGCCAGGTAGTGGCCGTGCTCGCGATAGGTGCCGACGACGTAATCGCTGGGTCGCAAGGCAGCGATGGCGCCCACGCACACGCCCTCCTGCCCGATGCCGAGATGGAGAAACCCGCCGATTTTGCCCTGCGCGTACGCCTTCGCTGCCGCTTCTTCCACGCGGCGGATGGTCAGCATCTGCCGATAGAGCTCGGTCAGCGTCTGCCGCTCCGATGCGTAGGCCTTCTCGTCCCTTTGTCGATTCACGCCGCGGAATATAGCGGCGAAGTGCTGGATAAGCTAGCGGTGCGGGCCCGTCGGCACGAGCGGGATCTCGCCGACCACGCGCGGCCGGGGATCGGTCGAAAACGCGATGCCGCCGACGATGAGCGAGGCGGCGTTGATGTTGCGCATGTCCTGCCCCGGATCGCGGAAGTCGACGAACACCTCGTGGCCGGCGCCGGGCGGGATGGCGTAGGGCTGATGCTGCGTGAACACGCCGATCGCGCGGCGCAGGACGCGCCCGTCGGGCAGGCGCAGCGCGAAGCCGTCGCGATCGACCATCATCATCGCTTCCGACAGGTTCTGGACCCACAGCTTGACCTTGAAGATCTCGTGCGTGACCCAGGCGTCCTGGAAGTTCACCTGCGCGCCCGACTGCAGCGTCGCGTTCTGCCCGGCGAAGCCGATCTTGTCCGGGATGCTCGGCCCGCAGCCGAAGGCCGCGGCCACGAGCGTTCCGGCACAGGCCGCGATCAGCATTCCCCGCTTGGCATTCAACATAAGCTCCTCCTCAATGGGTAAAGACGAGACGAGCTTAACGCGGACGCCATTCAGAAAGAAAGTGTGAGACTGGCCGTCTCAGCGACGGGAAATCAGATCGCGCGGTTGTCGCGTCCGCGTGAGACGCGGCGGCTCAGCCGGCGGCGCGCTCGAACGCGTCGCGCGCTTCGACGGCCAGCGCGTCGCCTTGCGATCCGCCGCGCAGCATGCGCGTCTCGTTGACGTCGATGCTGCGCGTGGCGAACGCCGTGGCGCGCAGCGCGACCGTCGGCAAGTGGCGCAGGGCGGCGAGCGCGCTCGGATAGACCAGCGCGCGCTGCCCGCGCTCGAGCCCGCGCACAATCTTTTTCGCGAGCACGTCGACGTTGCCGTGCGGCATGCGCTGCAGGAACGCGCCGGCGCCGGGCACCGCGCCCATCTCCGCGAGCATGCCGGTGTCGACAGGCCCCGGCTGCACGTTGAACACGTGCACGCCCGATCCGCGCAGCTCCATGCGCAGCGTCTCCGACGCCAGCGACAGCGCCGCCTTCGACGAGCAGTAGTGCCCGGCCAGCGGCATCGGCGCGAAGGCGCCGATCGACGCCACGTTCACCACCGAGCCGAACTGGCGCTGCCGCATCGCCGGAACCAGCGCGCGCGTCAGCGCCAGCGCCGACCAATAGTTGGTCTCGAACAGCTCGCGCGCCATGTCGTCGTCGCCGATGACGTGCTGTGCGCCGCCGATGCCGACGCCGGCGTTGTTGACGAGGATGTCGACGCGCCCGAGCGCCGCCGCCGCGCGCTCGCCGAGGAGCTGCGCCTCGCCGCGCTTCGACAGATCGGCGGTGAGCACGACCGGCCGCTTGCCGCCGGCCTTCTCGATCTCGTCGGCGAGCGTATCGAGCGCCTGCTTGCGCCGCGCCGAGATCGCCAAGACCACGCCCGATTCTCCCAGCGCCTTGGCGAGCGCGCGCCCGATTCCACTGGAGGCGCCGGTGACCAGCGCCGTCTTGCCGAACAATTGCATCTTCATCGTCGTCCCCCGGCTAATTGTTGGACGTCGCGTCGCCGTTCGACTCGACGTAGAGCGAGCAGTTGCTGATCTCGATGACGCCGGGGATGCTCCAGCACTTCCCCTGCGGCGCGCCGTCGACGGTCACGCGCACGTCCTCGAAGTAGCGGGTCGCGCGCACCGACAGATCGACCGGCTCGGTCTCGGTGTTGCCGAGCTGATAGAGCGAGCCGTCGTCGAGGATCATGGCGGCGCGATACTGCAGCGCGGTGTGCACCGTCGCGGTCAGCGAATCGGCGTCGCGCGCTTCCATCTCCGCCGGCATCGTCTGCGTGATGCGCAGCTCCTGGTTGCGCAGGTTCACGCCCTCGGGCAGCGCGGAGGTCGGCGCCAGGTTCTGATCGGCGAGCTTGAAGTCGAGCGTCGCCACGCTGGCCTTGCCGTCGGCCGTCGTCGACAGCTTCACCGACGCGTCGGTGACCGCCATCGTCAAAAGCGTGCCCTGCGGGTCGAGCGTGCCCATGCGATACATGGTCACTTCCGACGCCGCGATCGCGCCCGAGCTCTTGACGACCGCGGGCTGATCGAGCGGCGCCAGGCCGAGGTCGTTGGGACGGGTGCAACCGGTGGCGGCAGCGCTCACGACGAGCAGCGCCGACAACATCATCTTCGAACGTTTCATCACGCAACCTCCGCGTGTGCGAACTGGGTGAGCGGCGGCTCGCCACGGGCGGAGAGCCCGTTGACGGCCTGCCAAAAGAGTTTCTCGACGGGATTCACGGCGACCCACTTGCGATCGAACAGGTGCTGCATGTTGGCGCGCCCATTTTCGGCGAAGCAGCGCGCCTCGAGCTGACGCAGCTCGCGCACCGTCTCGCGCGCGATGGCGGCGTCGGGCGCGTAGCGCTTGGCGATGGCGTGGCAGTACTTCAAGTGCCGCTCTTCGTCGCGCGCGATCTCGGCGATGGCGTCGGCCGTCTCGGGATCGACGTCGCGGAAGGCGAGCTCGAAGAGCGCGAACTGCGTGAGCGCGCGCTCCTCGATCACCTGCAGCATGAGATACGCTTCCATGACGTCGCGGCGCGCGCGCAGCGGCTGCGCGAAGAAGCCGCCGACGGCGCGGTCGAGGCGATCGAGGAGCTTGAGCTCGCTCGGCACCGGGCTGGGATCGATGCCGGTGCGCTCGCGCGCGGCGATGAACAGCTGCTCGTGGCGCAGCTCGTCGTCGCGATGCTTGGTGATCATCTTGCCCAGCGCCGGGTCGTCGACGTGCGCGAGGATGTGCTCGAAGAAGCCGTTCTCGCCGTTGCCTTCGGCGTCGGCGCACTGGTTGAGCAGATGCGCGCGACCCTCTTCGGAGGCGATCACCCGACCGATGAAGCGCAGGCTCAGTCTCTCGCGCAGGTTCATGTTCTCATCTCCACTGACCATGTGACCGAAATCGTATTCTGGTC
>DASXOU010001031.1:0-2545 GCA_036494045.1 Polyangia bacterium
CAGCGACGAGAGCGTGGCGCCGACGGCGAGATCGGTATGCGCGAGGCCGTAGACGAACAGCGACGAGCCGACGCACGCCTCGAGCAGCGACGGCACGATGAGCCCGCGATAGGCGGCGCGCGCGGTGGCATCGTCGGGCGTCGGGCGCGTGGTGAGCGCGGACGTCGCGGCCAGGATCGGCCAGGCGATGAAGAAGCGGATCAGGTTCGCGTGCCACGCCTCGATGCCGGTGCCGCCGAGCTTGATGCTGATCGTATTGCCGGCCCACAGGACCGACGTGAGCAGCGCGAGCAGGATCCCTTCGCGGGCGTCGCGCTTGGTCGAGTGCGCGTGCTCATGCTCGTCGACGGCGCGCGGCGACAACATGATGAGCGCGATGATACCGCCGACGCACAAGAGCGTGCCGGCGGCGCGTGTGACGCCGAAGCGTTCGTGGCGCCACAGCGTGCCGACGAGCGCGGCCCACAGCGGATAGGACGACGCGATCGCCAGCGCCGTGGTGATGCCGAGCCGGCGCGCGGCGGCGAAGAAGACGTTGTCGGCGAAGCCGTAGGCGCACAGGACCGACAGGCCGAGCCAGGCGGCGCGCGTGCCGTCGATCCCGGCGAAGAGGTGCCCGCGCGTGGTCACGAGCGTGGCGACGAGAAAGAGCGGCAGCACCGTCGAGGCGCGCGTCAGGTTCACCCGCGCCGAGCCAACCGCGCGCGACGCTTGCGCATAGCGCGTCGACGCGAACGCCCACAGCGCGGCGGAGGCGACGGCGGCGAACGCGCCGCTCATATTCCGCGGAGGATGCCCGTCATAATAGCGGCTCGAGCTCCTTGGCCTTGGGAAAGAGCCCGTAGATGCCGCCGGTGTGGATGAAGCAGACGCGCGGGCCGAGCGCGTTCGGATCGCGCGCCAGCTCCTGTGTCATGCCGTGGAACGCCTTGCCGGTGTAGACCGGATCGAGGATCAAGCCTTCGGCGCGCGCCACGTCGCGGATGGTCTGCAGCTCCTCGGGGCGCGACTTGGCGTAGCCGACGCCGACGTAGCCGTCGATGATCTCGATCTCGCTGCGTTCGATCTCGAGCGGCAGGAGCCACTTCTTGATCGCGGCTTCGATGATCTCGCCGATGGTGTTGACGAAGTAGGGCTTGTCGTCGCAGACGTTGATGCCGACGGCGCGCCAGGGCAGCTTCAAGAGCTTGATGCCGAGGATCAACCCCGCGCCGGTGCCGCCCGAGCCGGCGGCGTAGACGAGCGTGAGCGGCGCGTCGCCGAGCTCTTGCGCCAATTCCTCGACGCAGGCAACGTAGCCCCACGCGCCGACGGCGTTCGAGCCGCCTTCGGGGATCACGTAGGACTTGCGGCGCAGAGCCAGGAGCTGGCCCTGTACCTCCGTGAAGAGCTGCACGCGCCGCTTGTACTCCTCGCGGCTGACCCAGCGGATCTCGGCGCCGACGAGCCGATCGAGGAGGATGTTGGCCTCGGCGGCGGGCGGCTCTTTCGGATTATCCGTGCGCAGCAAGAGATACGAGCGCATGCCGAGCTCGGCGGCGGCGATCGCGGTGGCGCGGCAATGGTTCGACTGCTCGCCGCCGCACGTGATCACGGTGTCGGCGCCGTCGGCGGCGGCCTCGGCGAAGAGGAACTCGAGCTTGCGGATCTTGTTGCCCGACAGCGACGAGCCGGTGAGATCGTCGCGCTTGACGAGGAGCTCGATGCCGAGCTTCTGCGACAGCCGGCGCGCCGGCTCGACGGGCGTGGGCAGACGCGCGCGCTTGATGCGATCGGGATAGCGGATCATCACGCTCCTTGCACGAACGGATTGTGGCGCGCCTCGTCACCGACAGTCGTGCGCGGGCCGTGGCCGGGGATGACGCTCGTGTCAGGGTCGAGCGTGTAGATCTTGGTCTTGATCGATCGTTCGATGGTCGCGTAGTCGCCGCCGGGGAGATCGGTGCGGCCGATCGAGCGCGCGAACAGCGTGTCGCCGGCGAGCAGCAGCGGGCCGTCTCCGGAGTCGACGCGGAAGCAGCAGCTCCCCGGCGTGTGGCCGGGCGTGTGGATCACCTCGGCGTTGCGCTTGCCGAACGCGAGCGACTCGCCGTCCGCGAGCCAGTGCTCGACGGGCAAGGTTGCGCGCACTTGCCAGCCGAACATCGCCGCTTGCATGGCGAAGCCGTCGTACAAGAAGAGATCGTCCTTGTGCAGCGCGATGGTGCCGCCCGCCGCTTCTTTCACGTCGCGAGTTTCGTAGATGTGATCGAGGTGCGCGTGCGTGTGGATGATCCATTTCACCGACAGATCGTAGTGGCGGACGATCTCGAGGATGCGCTGATGCTCGCCGCCGGGATCGACGACGATCGCCTCTTTGCTGTCGGCGCAGGCGAGCACCGAGCAGTTGCACTGGAACGAGCCTACCGGGAACGTCTCGAGGAGCATCATCAGGGTGTGGTCGCCTGGAACGAGCCGGCGTCGATGGTCGCGATGACCTGTCCGTCGCGCGACAGCACGAGGTTCGAGAACGTGCCGAGGATCTTCGTCGAAACCTGGGTGAACG
>DASXOU010001032.1:0-2007 GCA_036494045.1 Polyangia bacterium
GGGCTCGCCGCCGCCTCCGTCGGAGACGGCGACCGGCTTCGACTTCGGCAGCTACGGGCGCATCGGCGTCGGCAGCGACGGCCGCGGCCACGAAGGCTACTCGACCAACGTCGTCTCGCACGGCTCGCGCCTCGAGGAGGCGCCTTATCTCGAGCTCAGCTTCTACTATTCGCGATCGATCGCCGGCGACGAGAAGAAGCGCTGGCGCGTGGTGGTCGTGCCCGCGTTCGCCGGCGGCGATCTGTTCCACTACTCGGGCGACTTCACGTCGCACATCGCGCTGCGCAACGCCTACGCCGAGACGGTGAACCTCGGCGTCGACGGCTTGCAGCTGTGGGCCGGCTCGCGCATGTACCGGGGCGACGACATCTACCTCTTCGACTACTGGCCGCTCGACAACTTGAACACCGTCGGCGCCGGCGCGAAGTACGAGCGCCACAAGTTCGAGGTCGCGCTGCAGGCCGGGCTCAACCGCCTCGACGATCTGTACCAATACGAAACGCTCGACACGCCGCCGCGCGGCCTCGGGCCCGCGACGCAGTCGATCGTGCTCGACCGCCCGCGCTTCGTCAGCTCGCTCAAGCTGCAGCAGCGCTTCGGCGACTTCCCCGGCTTCAAGGTCGCGCTCTACGGCGAGCTGCACCTTCTGCCCGCGGGCACCGACACCGATCCGACGACGATGCTCAAGACGGCGCTGCCGTCGGACGTCGGCTGGGTGGTCGGCGCGCAGCTCGGCGGCTGGCTGCGGCCCTACGTATTCGCCAATCTGTGGTTCCGCTCGGCCGGCGGCCTGGCCGCCTACGGCGAGCTCACCGTGCCGACCGGGCTCGATCCGACGCGCTCGGTGCAGCGCGCGCGCGAATATGTCGGCGCGCTCTCGCTCAATTGGGAATCGCGCTGGCTCGGCGTCATGGGCGGCGCCTATCTGCGGCGCTTCACCGACGCGTCGACGGCGCCGTTCAATCCCAATAGCTACACCGAAGGGATCATCGCGCTGCGGCCGCATATCTATTGGAACGAATATTTTCACACCGCCGTCGAAGTCTCGTATCAGGCGCGCAAGGCCGACGGCTTCGATCCGGTGGCCAATCGCGTGCTGACACCGTCCGTGTTTCGCTTCTCGGTGCTGCCTTTGGTGGCGCCGATGGGGCGCGGCACCTATTCGCGGCCGCAGATTTACTTGATTTACACGGTATCGGCGATGAACGACGACGCGCGGATCGCGCTGTATGACCCGTCCGACTATCGCTACGGGCAGAACATCGTCCACTACATCGGAACAGGTGTCGAATGGTGGTTCAACTCAAGCTATCGCTAATCGCGTTCGGTTGCGTCGCGGCGCTCGGCCTTTTGGCGGGTGGCTGCACCAGCGCGTCCGTCGTCGACGGCGATTGGAAGACGACCGCCGGCGAGACCAACGATTGGCGCGACGAGGTCATCTATCAGCTGCTCGTCGATCGCTTCGCCGACGGCGATTTGAACAACGATGAAAACGTGGTTCCCGGCGCGCTCGGCTTATATCAGGGCGGCGATTGGCAGGGAATCATCGATCACCTCGATTACCTGAAGACGCTCGGCGTCACCGCGATCTGGATTTCCCCGGTGGTGCGCAACCTGGAGACCGACGCCAACTTCGACGCCTATCACGGATATTGGCAGCAGGATTTCACGCACGTGAATCCCCATTTCGGCGATCTGGCGAAATTGCGCGAAATGGTCATGAAGATGCACCAACAGGGATTCAAGGTGATTCTCGATATCGTCACCAATCACGTGGCGCAGCTCTTTTATTACGACATCAACGGCAACGGGCATCCCGACGAGAACGTGTACGGCTCCGGCTGCGGCGAGCAGGCGCCGTCGGATACGCAGACCTGTCCGCCCGGCGGCGCGATCATCACGCACCTGACCGAATATGATCCCGATTATGACCCGCAGGGTGTGCGCGGATATACCTCGCTCGGATTCTCGGGGTTGGCGCAGATTCGCTGGATCTGGGACGCGGGG
>DASXOU010001033.1:0-1785 GCA_036494045.1 Polyangia bacterium
CCCGCTCGACCCTCGCCCCCGGCCATGCGGGGGCAGGAGGCTGCTCCGCAAAAGACATCACCCGTGCGTGCGATGCGCCGCTCACTGACCAGACGGAACTCTTTGACGCGATGACGAACGAAGGAGCCGCGATGGCAACGCTCGATCACAACAACCTCGACGGGCAACGGGCGTTGGTCACGGGCGCGACGTCCGGCATCGGTCGCGCGGTCGCGCTGCAACTGGCCCGAGAAGGCGCGGACGTTCTGGTTCACGGTCGCGACGCGTCACGCGGCGCCGACGCTGTTGAAGAGATCACGGCCACCGGCGGCAAGGCAAGTTTCGTCGCTGCCGACCTCGGCGACGCCACCGACGTGCAGTGGCTGGCAAGCGAGGTCGGCGACATCGACATCCTGATCAACAACGCCGGGATCGCGCTCTTCGCACCGACTCCGGAGTTCGACGTCTCCGCGTTCGACAGGATGTTCGCCAGCAACGTTCGCGCGCCGTTCATCCTTGTCGCGGCATTCGCTCCTGGAATGGCCGCGCGCGGCCACGGCAGCATCGTCAGCCTGAGCAGCATGGCCGGCGGCGTAGGGCTCGTCGGGGGTGCGGCGTACGGCGCGACAAAAGCGTCGCTCGAGGCAATGACGCGCGCCTGGGCCGCGGAGTACAGCGCAAGCGGCGTGCGCGTGAACGCGATCGCTCCCGGCCCCGTCTACACCTCATCTCCGTCGGGCCTGGAGTTCATCGCGGCGCTCGGAAAAACGACACCGATGCAGCGCGCGGCGCAAGCCGAGGAAATCGCCGAAGTCATTTCGTTCCTCGCCTCGCCACGAGCGAGCTACATCACCGGCACCACCGTCGCTGTCGACGGCGGTCGCCGAGCGATCTAGCGCGAAGCAGAGTCATCGACGCGAATCGAAGCAGAGGAGATAGCCATGAACAGCCAGTCCGACAAGACGCCCGAACGGAAGAGAGCAAGTAGCAGCGACGCCTCGAAGCACGACGCCGGAAGCCTGGCGCACGCCCAGCTCGCTGAGCTTCTCGAGCGAGGCGAGATCTCGCGTGAGGCGTTCGCGGAGTACTCGGCGACCGCAGACGCAGCGCTCTCGTCAACGACCCACGACAGCGGCGACGCCGACAACGCCGCACCAACGGAGTTCGTTGAGAACCAGCGCTGAGCATTCGCCGCGCCGAGGTCACGCGCGGGACGAAACGGCCGTACGCGTCGCTGTGCTCGATCCGAAGACAGGGCGACCGCTGCTCCGGCTATGGGGTCTGGCTTCGATCACCGTGTCGTTTCTGGCCGCGTCATCTGCCCCTACTCCGCTCTACGCCACATACCAAGCGGCCTGGGGTTTCTCGGCACTCACCACGACCGTCGTCTTCGGCGTCTACGCCATCACCTTCCTCGCCGCGTTGCTGACGGTCGGACGGCTCTCCGACCACATCGGCAGGCGCCCGGTGCTACTCGCCGGAATCGCGGGAAACATCCTCGCCGTGGCGGTCTTCGTCGAAGCTCACAGCGTCGCGGCCCTCCTGACCGCGCGCATTGTCCAGGGCCTCGCGACGGGCGGAACGATCGGAGCCGTTGGCGCCGGCATGCTCGACGTCGACCAGACGCGTGGCGCTGTCGCCAATGCCACAGCACCGGGGCTGGGGACGGCGAGCGGTGCACTCCTGTCCGCGTTCGCTGTCCGGTGGCTGCCCGCGCCGACGCATTTGATCTACATGGTCTTCGCCGTGGTGCTGATCGTGCAGGCGTTCGGCGTCGCCCTTTTGCCCGAGACCAGCCCGAGGGCA
>DASXOU010001034.1:0-18559 GCA_036494045.1 Polyangia bacterium
CGCGAAGGCGGCCGAGGCGGCGGTGGTGCGCACGCTGCGCAAGAAGGCGTCGATCGTGCCGCAGCTCTCGTGGACGAGATCGGCGCGCAAGCTGTTCGCGCCCAGCCACTCGGCGGAGGACATCAGCGCCGTCGCCGAGGACGTCGGGGCGCAGATCGTGATCACCGGGCTCATCAAGAAGGACGGGCGGCGCTGGGAGCTGTCGATCGGCGTGCGTGACGGCAAGACGGGCAAGACGCACGATCGGCTGCGCTATCCGTTGAAGGGGCCGCGGATGACGCCGGACGTGACGGCGATCTTGGTGAAAGAGATCAACGACGCCTTCGATTCGATGACGGGTGCGCCGACGCCGCCGGCGGTCGCGGAGACCAAGCCGGCGCCCGTCGAGACGGCGAAGCCGGCGCCCGCGGAAACGGCGAAGCCGCCGGAAACGAAGCCGGAAGCGCCGCCGACGCCGACGGGGCCGCCGGCGAAGCTGTCGAAGAATGAAGGGCCGCCGCCCGTCACCGACGACGACGACACCCAAGTGCCGGCGCCGCCGCCGCCGCCGGTGGTGACCGCGACGGTGACGACCAAGACGACGCCCGAGCATCGTCCGCGCTGGGCGCCCTACTTCGATCTGTCGGTCGGGCCGACCGTGAGCGGGCGCTCGTTCGACTTCGATCCGGCGTCGCAGCCGAAGTTCACCTCGGGCGTCGTCGCCGGCATCCGCGGCGATTTCACGCTCTATCCGCTCGCGGGCACGTGGAAGCGCGCAGGCGGCGCGTTCAGCGGGCTCGGGGTCGGCGCCACCGTCGATAAGCCCTTCTGGCCCGACTCGACGTCGAAGCAGGACGCGACGCAGAAGTTCTCGACCAGCGAGCTGCGCGTCGAGGGCGGGCTGCGTTGGCGCATCGTGCTCTATAAGCCGGTGCCGCGGCCGCAGCTGCTTCTGCAAGCGGGCGCCGGCATGCACACGTTCTCGATCGCGAAGGACGACATGAACATGGACGTCGGGCCCGCCGACGTCAGCTACAAGTACGCGACCTTCGGCGCCGGCCTGCGCATCCACTTCGCCGAGTGGGCGTGGCTGTGGGCGATGTTCGATTATCACGTCGTGTTCGACTCGGGGCCGATCGCCGACACGGCGACGGAGTATGGGCCGGCGAGCACGTTCGGCATCCGCGTGCGCGGCGGGCTCGACTTTCTCGTCTACAAGGGTTTCAAGATCGGCGTCGAAGGGCTATACGAGCGCTTCAGCCTCACGTTCAACCCGCTGACCAGCGGCGTGGCGAAGATCGCCAACGGCGGCACGGACCAGTACTTCGGAGGCGTCATCGTCGTCGGCTACGTGCTATAGAAACCCGCATGTCGCTGTCGGCGCGCGAGGTCCGCAGGAGCTTTCTCGACTACTTCAAGAAAGAGGGGCACGAAGTGGTGCGCTCGTCGCCGCTCGTGCCCGCGAACGATCCGACGCTGCTCTTCACCAACGCCGGCATGGTGCAGTTCAAGGACGTCTTCACCGGGCGCGAGCAGCGTCCGTACAAGCGCGCCACGTCGTCGCAGAAGTGCGTGCGCGCGGGCGGCAAGCACAACGACCTCGAGAACGTCGGGCGCACCGCGCGCCATCAGACCTTCTTCGAGATGCTCGGGAATTTCTCGTTCGGCGATTACTTCAAGGCCGACGCGATCGCGTTCGCGTGGCAGTGGCTGGTCAAGGAGCTCGCGCTCGATCCGAAGCGCATGGTGATGAGCGTGTTCAACGGCGAAGGCGGCGTGGCGCCGGCCGACGACGAAGCGCACGCGTTGTGGCGCAAGGTGTCCGGGTTCGGCGACGAGCGGATCATGCGGCTCGGGCTCAAGGACAACTTCTGGATGATGGGCGACACCGGGCCGCAGGGGCCGTGCTCGGAGATCTATTACTACACCGGGCCCGAGGCGGTGGCGCCGCTCGAGCGGTTCAACGAGGAGCCGACGCCGCAAGGGGTCGGGTGGGTCGAGATCTGGAATTTGGTGTTCATGCAGTTTCAGAAGGCGACCAAGGATGGGCCGCTCACGCCGCTGCCGAAGCCGTCGATCGACACCGGCGCGGGGCTCGAGCGGGTGAGCGCGGTCGTGCAGGGCGTGACATCGAACTACGACACCGACGCGTTTACGCCGCTTCTGGCGTGCGTGGCGAATCTCGCGAAGAAGAAGTACGAGCGCTCGGATTCGGACGCGGACGTGTCGATGCGCGTGATCGCGGATCATGCGCGCGCGACCACGTTCCTCATGGCCGACAACGTGACGCCGTCGAACGAAGGGCGCGGCTACGTGCTCAGGCGGATCATGCGGCGGGCGATCCGGCACGCGGTGCGGCTCGGGATCGACGAGGGCAGCTTCAGCTCGGTCTGTCGCGAGGTGATCGCGCAGATGAACGAGCAGTATCCGGAGATCGAGGAAGCCAAGAGCCTGATCGTGCGCGCGGTCGACGGCGAGGATCAGTCGTTCCGGCGCACGATCGATCGCGGGATGCGGCTTCTCGACGAGCAGTTCGGGAAATTGGCGAAGGGCGCGACGCTGGCGGGCGAGACGGTGTTCAAGCTCTACGACACATACGGATTTCCCGTCGATCTCACGCGCGTGATCGCCGAAGAGCGCGGCTTCGGCGTCGACGAAGCGGGGTTCGACGCGGCCATGTCGAAGCAGCAGGCGCAGTCGGGCGAGTTCGCCGGCTCGGGCGAGGCCGGCGTCGCCGACGTGCACAAGGAGCTCGAGGGCAAGCTCGGCGCGACGAAGTTCCTCGGCTACGAGGCGACGACGGCGACGGGCAAGATTTTGTGGCTGCGCGATCTTGCAACTGATCAAAGTGGCGGGCGCGTCGAGATCATCGCGGACCAGACGCCGTTTTACGGCGAGTCGGGCGGACAGATCGGCGACACCGGAACGATCGGCAGCGACAAATTCGCCATCGACATCGTCGACACGCACAAGACGCCGGGCGGGCTCGTGCTGCACCTCGGGCGCGTCACGCGCGGCAAGCCCGGCGTCGGCGACGCGGCCACGTTCACCGTCGATGACGTGCGGCGCGACGCGATTCGCGCCAACCACTCGGCGACGCATCTTCTGCACCTGGCGCTCAAGGAAGTGCTGGGCGCGCACGTGGCGCAGAAGGGCTCGTTGGTCGCGCCCGATCGCTTGCGCTTCGACTTCGCGCATTTTCAGCCGATGACCGACGAGGAGAAGCGGCGCGTCGAGGATCTGGTCAACGACGAGATCCGGCGCAACGCCGACTCGGTGATCTCGGTGATGCCGTTCGACGAGGCCAAGAAGTCGGGCGCGGTGGCGCTGTTCGGCGAGAAGTACGGCGACACGGTGCGCGTGATGCGCATCGGCGGGCGATCGATCGAGTTGTGCGGCGGCACGCACGTCCGGCGCGCGGGCGACATCGGGCTTTTCAAGATCACGAGCGAGATCGGGATCGCGCAGGGCGTGCGGCGCATCGAGGCGGTCACCGGCGCGGGCGCGCTCGACTGGGTGCGCAAGGTCGAGGGCGAGCTGGCGCACGTGGCCACGAGCGTGCGCTCGGCGCCGCTCGAGGCGGCCGGGCGCGTCGACAAGCTCGTCGAGGAGCTCAAGCAGCAGCGGCGCGAGATCGAGGAGCTCAAGCGCAAGATGGCGATGGGCGGCGGTGGGCGCGACTTATTGTCGAACGTACGTGAAGTCGCGGGCATCAAGGTCTTGTCGACGCGCGCCGATGTCGGCGATCCGAAAGCGCTGCGCGAGGTCGCGGATCAATTGCGTGACAAATTGAAGTCGGGGGTGGTCGTGCTCGGCGGCGTTGCCGACGGAAAAGTGGCGCTCGTCGCCGCGGTGACCGCGGATCTGACGGGCCGGCTGCACGCGGGCAAGATCATCGGCGAAGTGGCCAAGCTCGTCGGTGGGCGCGGTGGCGGCAAGCCCGATCTGGCGCAAGCGGGCGGCACGGATGCGGCCAAGCTCGACGAGGCGCTGGAATCTGTCTACCGACTGATCTCGTGATAAACTGACGCGGTGGCAGGGCACGACAGCCGCATCGGCGATCGCCAGACGGCGTCGATGCGCATCAAGCTCAAGTATCCCGACGTCGAGACGTTCATCCAGAAGTACGCGGTGAACATCTCGCGCGGCGGCATCTTCATCGCCACCAAGAATCCAAAGCCGGTCGGCACGTTCGTGAAGTTCGAGTTCCTGCTGTCGGATGCGACGACGTCGTCGATCATCCGCGGCGAGGGACAGGTGCAGTGGACCAAGGAGTTCGATCCGGCGACGCCGAACAAGGCGCACGGGATGGGCGTGAAGTTTTCGCGGCTCGACGCCGATTCGCAGGCGGTGGTCGACCGCGCGCTGCGCTGGCGCGCGGATCACGGGACCAATCCGGGGGCGCCGGTGCCGATTCCGACGTCGTCGGCGCATACGATCTCGACGCGGATGAACGAGTCGCAGGCGGATCGCGTTCCACAGGCGCCGCCGCCGGTACGCGAAGAGCCAGTGCGCGAAGAGCCGCAGACGTTCGCGCCGCCGCGCGACGGGGCCGAGGAGACGACGGCGCCGTCGGCGGAGCCGCCGCTGCGCTCGCTCGAGACCAACGAGCCGCTGCCGCCGATGCCCGAGCGCGGCGAGACGCGGCCGATCGCCATCAGCCACACCGATCTCGATCCCGACGACGACGCGCACGGTCGGCCGGCGAACGTGCACACGCAGCCGATTCCGCTGGCCGCGAAGGCGGCGGCGCGGGTGGCGCGCACGCGGCCGAACGACGAGATCGACGCGCTCGCCAGCGAGTGGGGATTGTCCGAGGAGAAGCTGGCGAAGATCTTGAGGCGATCGCGCGGGCGCGTGGGCGTGGAGGCGACGGCGGAGCTGGAGCGGCTGCTCTTGAAGCCGCCCCGGCTGCCGACGCCGACCAAGGCCGAGGCGCTCGCCGAGCTCGACGCGCTGTTGTCGAAGAAGAACGGCCGCAACGGCAAGCACTAGGGGCTGTCCCGCAATGGTGGACCGAGCCAGGCCGAGCGAGGAGCCGCGAGCGTGAGGAGCGACGACGGAAGCTGCTGGCGGCAACTGACGGAGGAGCGACGACACGAACGCCGCCCGCAGCCGGCCTGGCGACGGGAACCATTGGGGGACAGCCCCTAAGTGCGGTCGCCGCGCGTCATCCTCGTCGGCGGACCGCCGATGGCGGGCAAGAGCACGGCGGCGCGCCAGCTGGGGCAGCGGCACGATCGCGCGGTCATCGCCACCGACGATCTCGGCGTCGCGGTGCGCGCGGCGACGAACGCGGCGGCGCTCGTGCGCGAGGATCACCGCGAGTACTTCGTCACCCGCACCGTCGATGAATTGTGGCGCGACGCGCTCGGGTCGATGCGCGCGCTGGCGCCGGCGATCGAAGCGGTAGCGCGCGAGCACGCGCAGCCGTGGGGACAGCCGGCGCTGATCGAGGGCTGGGCGATCCTGCCCGAGCTCCTCGACGACGACCCGCTCGATCTGGCGCGCGTGTGGCTCTTGCCCGAGCGCGCGCTCGTCGAGGCGCGCATGCGCGCCGATCGCAGCTTCTGGGAGGGCGCGTCGGACGTGGAGACCATGATCGAGCGCTTCGTGGCCCGCTCGCTGCGGCTCAATGAGCACGTGCGCGAGGCGGCGCGGCGGAAGCCGCTGAAGCTCGTGCCGGTGCGCGTGGGCGACTCGCCGGAGGCGATCGCCGATCGCATCGAAGCGCTGCTTCCGAGCTAGCGCAGACGCAGGAACTCGATCATCGACGGGATGTCGCCGCGCGTGCGCTCCCACTCGGCGGCGATCTCGTCGGCGAGCGTGCGGCCGGTCGCGACGATCTGCTCGAGCGGCGCGAGCAGCGCCGCGCCCTCGGGCGAGCCGAGCCGCTCGAGCCCGGCGCGCGCGATCTTGACGAGCTCGCGACAGTGCTCACGCATCGGCCGGCCGTTGGCGCTGCCGTGCATTCCTTCCCGCGGCGTCGCGCGATAGACGCGCAGCCGCTCGTCGAGCGACCAATCGGCGACCAGCGCCCACGCCGCCCGCCGCGCCTCGGCGTCGTAGAGCACGCCGCGCCACAGCGCCGGCAGCGCGCGCACCATCGCGCGTGACGACGCGTCGGCCTGGCGCACCTCGACGAAGGTTTTCAGGCGCACCTCGGGAAACAGCGTCGACAGGTGCAGCTCCCAATCGGCGGCGGTCGCGCGCTCGCCCTGCCAGCCGTCGTGCAGAAAAGCGCGGAAGGTCATGCCGCCGGCGGGGCGATACTCACCGCCGCGGTAGACGAAGAACAACGGCACGTCGAGCGCCCACTCGGCGTAGTCGGCGAAGCGGGCGTCGGCGCGGAACGCGAACAGCAAAAGGCCGCAGCGATCGTTGTCGGTGTCGAGCCAGGCGCGCGCGCGATAGCTCTGCCAGCCGGACGGCTTGCCGTCGACCAGCGGCGAGGCCGCGAACAGCGACGTCACCAGCGACGACAAACCCATCGACACGCGCAGCTTCTCCATGGCGTCGTCTTCGGATTCGTAGTCGAGGTTGGCCTGCACCGTGGTAGTGCGCTTCATCATCTCGTGCGCGAACGCGCCGCGCGTCGGCAGATACGCGCGCATCACCCGATAGCGGCCCTTGGGCATCCACGGCACGTCGTCGAGCGTGCCGAAGGGGCGGAAGCCGCAGCCGAGAAAGCGGATGCCGAGCTCGGCGGCGAGCGGCAGGATCTCGTCGAGGTGCTTGTCGATGTCGTGCACCGCCTGCACCGCGGTCGGCCAGGGCGCGCCCGAATGCTCGATCTGCCCGCCCGGCTCGAGCGTGATGCTGCCGCAGGTGGAGCGGCCGAGCGCGATGAGCGTGCCCTGCTCCTCGACGCGGTCCCAGCCGCGCGCGACCATCGCCTCGAGGAGCCTTCGGATCACCTCGTAGTCCGGCGCGCGGCCGTCGGCGAGCACGCCGAGCTTCTCGTGCTCGACCCCGATTTTGAGCGCGCTTTTGGGCTTGGCACCGCGCGTGAAATGGGCCACCAGCTCGTCGACGCCGGACAGTGGCCGTTCGTGTGTCGATCCCGCCATGAATCCTTCGATGACTGTAGAGGTCGGTTGGTGGCAGGTCAACGTTCGCTGTGATAGCGTCGAATATCCATGAAGACGGTCATCGGCCCCGAGACGCGCATCGCGGGGCCGCTCAGCGGCAAGGATGATCTCGAGGTTCACGGCACCGTCGATGGGCCGGTGCGCGGCGAGGCGTCGGTGACGATCGCCGCCGGCGCGCGCATCGGCGGCGAGGTGCGCGGGCGCGACGTCATCGTCGGCGGCGAGCTCGGGCATCCGGTGTTCGCGACGGGCACGGTGCATCTTCTGGCGACGGCGGTGTTGACCGGCGACATCGAAGCGCCGCGCGTGGCCATCGATGAAGGCGCGGTGTTCGACGGACAAATTCGCATGCGCAAGAAGGCGGCCACCACGGTAACGCCGCCCGCCACGCCGACGACGGCGCACGTGGCGGTGCCGGCGGCGCCGGTGCAGGCGATGCCGGCGACGCGCGCCATTCCCGAGCTGGCGTCGCCGGGCCGGAAGCCGCTCATTCGGAAGAGCTCATGAACACGCGCAATCGCCTGCTCGAGCTGTTGAAGTCGCTCGCCTACGAAGAGCGCGAAGTCACGCTCGTCTCGGGCAAGAAGTCGAACTTCTACATCGACTGCAAGCAGGCGGTGCTCACCGCCGAGGGGCACTTTCTCACCGGCACGCTCATCAACGAGCTTCTCGAGAACATCGCGCCCGACGTGCGCGCCGTCGGCGGGCTGACCATGGGCGCCGATCCGATCGCCAGCGCCGTCGCCACCGTCTCGTGGACGCGCAATCGCCCGATCGAAGCGTTCTACGTACGCAAAGAGCCGAAGGGCCACGGCACGCAGAAGTGGCTGGAGGGCGACAAGACGGTCAAGCCGGGCACGCCCGTCGCCATCGTCGAGGACGTGTGCACCACCGGCGGATCCACGCTCAAGGCAATCGAGCGCGCGCGGCTGCACGGCCTCGACGTCAAGCGCGTCTTCACGCTCGTCGATCGCGAAGAGGGCGGGCGCGAGGCCGTCGAGAAGGAAGTGCCGTTGACCGCGCTCTTCAAAAAGAGCGACTTTCGATGATCCGCGCGGCGCTCGTCGCGGCATGCCTCCTCGTGGGCTGCGCGTCGGCGCCGATCGTGGTGTCGCTCGGCGATCCGGCGCGGCCGGCGACCTACAAGGAATACTTCGACGAGCTCAAGCGCTGGACGCGCCACGGCCATCTGCGCTCGGACTTCGACGAGGCGCTCGACGTCGACGCCACCATGCGCTCGCCCGAGTTTCGCGACGCCT
Organism: Polyangia bacterium; assembly: GCA_036494045.1. Taxonomy (GTDB): domain Bacteria; phylum Myxococcota_A; class Polyangia; order Palsa-1104; family Palsa-1104; genus JAQBQH01. The sequence continues at coordinate 8,330 of DASXOU010001034.1, forward strand.
ACGCCGCCAAGTACATCGAGGTCTATCGCATCGGCGCGGAGAACCAGCCGCACACGCGCGGCGAAATCATGTCCGACGGCGCCGACGCCTACGAGTTTCACGTCGAGACCCAGACGCACGACTACGCGCTCAACGATCTCACCAGCGCCAAGACGGTCTGGCGGCTCACGCTCGTCGACGACCAAGGGCACGAGGTGCAGCCGCTGCGCGTCGTCGCCGGCAAGGTCCGCCGCGCGCTCGACGAGCAGTTCTATCCCTACGTGAACGTGTTCTCGCGCGGCTGGACGGTGCGCTTTCCGCGCGCGCGCCAGGACGGATCGCCGCTGGTCGGCGGCGACACCAAGGCGCTCACCTTGCGCTTCGCCGGACCCCAAGGATCGGTCGATCTCGTCTGGGTCCTGAAGTAGCTATTTCTTCTTGTTGAGGCCGAACCAGTCGCGGCGCGGCGGCGGCGGGCGCTTTCCGCGCGGCGGCGCCGGCTCGAGATCGTCGAAGGTGTCGGGCGGCGTGTGCCACAGCTCGGCTTCGCGCGCGAAGAATTCCTCGTCGACGGGATCGAAGGTCGCCGGATCCTTCGAGTTGGCCTGCGCGGCGGCTTGCGCCGACAGCTTGGCCGGCGCGTCCTTCTTCGACGCGGGATCTTTTTTCTTCTTCGGCGCCTTTTGCGGCTTCGGCTAGGCTTCGACTTTCGCCGGCGCCCTCGCTTGCGCCTTCGCCGCCGCGGCGCGCACGGCCGCGCTGTCGTCGAGGATGTCGTCCGCGGGCGACTTCTCGGCGGTGCGCCGCGCCTCTTCGGCGGCGTAGGCCTCGGCCGCGCGCCGGCCCGCTTCGGTGACGCCGCTCGCGGCCGCGCCGTTGGCCGGACGGCGGCGCTGCTGCTCGTCGTCGTCGCCGAGCAGCCAATCGCGCACGGCGAGCCGCTCGTGCAGCGGCGTCGCGTCGCGCGTCTCGCGCCGCACGATGGCGCCGAGCTGCGCGAGCCGATAGGTGATCTTGATGGTGTCGAACGGCTTGAACGGCGAATCCTCGACGATGTCGATGAGCGGCTTGCGCCCGTCGTACTGCTTGACGAGCACCATGACCTCGGCGGGGATCTGCGCGCGCGCCTCGGCGGCCCGGCGCGGCTCGTGCGCATAGACCGCCTGCGGCCCGCCGACGCGCGCGGCGACGGTCTCGAACTCGGCGGCGAAGCGCGCGCCCACGTCGAGCAAATCGTCGACGTTGGCGGCGATGCGCCGCTCCGCCGCCGGCGACTCGAAGCGCAGCGACAGCGACGCCTCGCCCCACAACAATAGATGATGGAAGGCGGCGATGCCGGTCATGCGGCCGACGCGCGCCGCGACCACGGCGCCCTTGGCCACCTGGACCTCGCCGAGGCGACGCCCGCGCTCGAGCTCCATCACGCACGAGCGCCCGGCGACGGCGAGCGCGCGCACGAGAAAATAGAGCCCGTAATCTTCGAGGAGGCCGACCACGCCGCCGTCGTCGCCGTCCTGGCGCACCGCGACCGCGAGGCGGGACAGCGTGAGGACGTCGCGGATGAAGGCCGGCCGCGCGATGAACTCGTCGACGCCGGCGCGCAGCGCCTCTTCGCGCCGCCCGCGCTCGCCGATGGCGACGACGGGGAGCTCGCGCGTCACCGCCTCTTCGCGCACCCGCCCGACGATCGAGAGCGCCTCCGGCCCGTCGACGGCGACGACCACCAGCTGCGGCACCCGCGTCTGCGCCATCGACAGCGCGTCCTCGCCGTCGCGCGTGGCGTAGACCTTGTACCCGGCCCGCTCGAAGCCGAAGGCCAGTGCCGCTCCGCTCTTACCCGCCGCGTCGAGAACGACCAATGACTCGAGGTGCGCCACGCGCGGCAGAGTATATACTAGTCGCCTCCGATGATTATGCTGGAAGTCCTGGCCGGGGACCGGACCGGCGCCACCTTCGAGCTCGACCTGCCCGTCCTGACGCTGGGCCGCGCTCCGTCGAACCAGGTCGTCTTGTCCGACTATCACCTGTCGGGCGAGCACGGGCAGATCTTCCGCGAGGATGACCGCTACATCTATCGCGACCTGAAATCGACCAACGGCTCACGCGTGCGCCGCAACGGCTCCGAGATCAGCCTCGACGACGGCGCGCACGAGACCATCCTCGCCGACGGTGACGAGCTCCTCCTCGGCGATCCGGCGCAGCCGGTGATCGTGCGCTGCCGCGTCAAGATCGAGGACGACGGCGCCGGCAAGCAGATCATCGCCAAGCGCGATCTGTCGGAGCTGCCCGATGTGCAAGGCAACCTCGAGCGCGATCCAGCGCGAGCCGCCGCCCTGTACAGCGTCGCCAAGAAGCTCGGTCGGCGCGGGCTCGATCTGGCCGCGGTGTTCGACGGTGTCGCCGAGGCGATCTTCGAGCTGGTGGCCAAAGCCGGCTACATCGCCATCGATCTCGCCGACGACGGACGCATGAATACCGTGTTCACCAAGAGCCGCACCGGTGAACGGCCGCACGCGAGCCGCTCGGTGGTGCGCGCGGTCCAGCGCGAGAAAAGCGCGCTCATCCTCGGCGACGTCGGCTCGGAGCTGAAGGGCGCCTCGGAGATGACGACGAACCTCCGAAGCGGCGTCATCGGCGTTCCCTTGTGGGACGGCGAAAAGATCAACGGCGTCATCCAAGTGGGCGGCGAGCGTGGTGTCTTCAACTACGGCGATCTGGATTTCGCCACCGTCGTCGCCAACATGGCGACGCTGGCGATCGAGAACGCGCGGCTGGTGCAGCGGCTTCGGCTCGCCGAGGAGAAGCTGCGCGGCGAAGTGAAGTACCTGAAGGGCCGCGAAGAGAAACGGCGCTTCTCCGACATCATCGGCGAGTCGTCGGCGATGGCCGAGATCTTCAAGCAGCTGGAGAAGGTCATCGATACGCGCGCGACGGTGTGCATCGAGGGCGAGACCGGCACCGGCAAGGAAGTGATCGCGTCGGCGATCCATTATCAAGGCAAGCGGCGCGACAAATTGTTCGTGGCGCAGAACTGCGCCGCGGTGCCGGAGAACCTGCTCGAGTCGGAATTGTTCGGGCACAAGAAGGGCGCGTTCACCGGCGCCGATCACGACAAGAAGGGCCTGTTCGAGATCGCCGACAGCGGCACGCTGTTTCTCGACGAGATCGGCGAGATGTCGCTCAACCTGCAAGCCAAGCTCCTACGCGTCTTGCAGGAGGGCGAGATCCGCCCGGTGGGCGCGACCGCGGCCAAGGCGGTCGACGTGCGCATCATCTGCGCCACGAATCGCTCGCTCGAAAAGGAAGTCGAGAAGGGGACGTTCCGCCAGGATCTGTTCTATCGCCTGCGCGTGTTTCCGATCCGCCTGCCGCCGTTGCGCGAGCGGCGCGAGGACATTCCGCTCCTCACCGAGCACTTCCTTCGCAAGTACACCGCCGAGATGAACAAGCCGGTCGCGGGCGTGACGCCGGAGGCGCTCGATCAGCTGGCCGCCTATTCGTGGCCGGGAAACATTCGCGAGCTGGAGAACGAGGTGCAGCGGCTCGTCATCCAGTGCGACAACGAGGGCTTCATCACGCCGGAGCTGCTGGCGCCGGCGGTGCGCAAGGTCGAGGGGCTGCTCGGGCGAGTGGCGCCGAAGAAGGGCACCTTGAAGGACATGATGGAAGAGGTCGAGCGCTGGCTGCTCGTCGAGGCGCTGCGCGAGCACGGCGGCAACAAGACCAAGACTGCGGAGACGCTCGGCATCACGCGCGAAGGCTTGCACAAGAAGCTCGCCAAATACGGAATGTAGATTCCGTAATTACCGGCAGAGGATGCGGCCGCCACCAATACTTCCCGAGACGAGCCCAGCCCTGGAGGGCGAGCGGGTGCTGCTGCGGCCGGCACGGGAGTCTGATATCGACGACCGCCTCCCCTACCCCATCGACCCCGCCGAAGAAGATCTGTATGGCGGCGCCTGGCGACGGGTGTGGCAGGGACAGCGCTTCCATACGCGCGAGCAGCTGGCCGCGCGGTTGGCGCAGGCGGTTCCGCCCGGTCATCTGAGGTGGAGCATCGAGCACCAGCGGCGCGCGATCGGGTCTTGTGAGCTGCGCGTCGATATCGGAAACCATCGCGCTTGGTATTCGGTCCCTCGTCGCGCAGTGGGGATTTCAGACGCTCGCCCTTCACCGGATCGAGCTCGAGGTGCTGACCAGCAACGAGCGGGCGATCCGCTGCTACGAGGCCGTGGGATTCCGCCGGGAGGGCGTTCGGCGCGACGCCGAGCTGTATCCGGACGGCTGGAAGGACTTCCTTTACATGGGTCTTCTCGCCTCGGACTAGAGGATGCGGCAGCCGACGTCGTAGACGGCGAGCGCGACGACGGCGGCGCACGCAGCGACGGCGCCGGCTATGGCGAGGGCGCGCGCGCGACGGCGGCGCATCAGCCAGGCGACGGCGACGCCGAAGGTCGCGCACAGCGGCGCGGCGGCAAACTGCAGGTACGCGCCTTTGACCAGGCCCTCGGCGTCGATCGGGTAGGCGACCGCGAAGTGGAGCTGGCCGGCGACGGCGAGCGCGGGAATGGCGAGGAGCACGGCGAGCGTGGCGTCGCGGCGGCCTCGTGCCGCCAGCGCGCAGCCGATCCATCCCGCGATCGTAGCGAGCGCGACGAGCGCGCCGCCGGCGATGGCGACGCGTGACAGCGCCAGCACCTCGGGACGCAGCGGCTTCAGGTTCGCGCGCAGCGGCGCGTCGAGCGTCGCGGGATAGGGGCCGAACGCGAAGTTGTAATAGTCGACGAACGTGGTGGCGAAGAGCTGCGTCGGAAATTCGGCGCGCGGCGCGAGGCCGACCGGCGCGTAGGGAAACGCGAAGATGCGCGGCGAGAAGCCGACGTAATAGTGGAGCGGACGGCGCAACAGATACGGCGTGGCTTGCGTGCCGGCGAGGCGATGGGCGTCGGCGCCGTCGAAGCCCGTCAGGACGAAGCGGCCGTGCGCGGCGCGCGTGTGCGCGAACCATGGGCCCGCGACCAGCGCGCAGGCGACGGTCACGACAGCCAGCGCGGCGGCGAGCGAGCGGGCGCGCGCGCGATCGCGATTGTGCGCGACGACCGCGGCGACGGCGCCGACGAGGACGACGGCGGCGAGGATCACCAGCGCCGACTGTTTGATCCAGAGCGCCACGCCGATGACGGCGCCGAGCGCGGCGGCGCGGACGAGGCGCGCCCTGCCCTCTTCGGTTGCGAAGAGCTCGGCGGCGAGCAGCAGCGCGGCCGTGCACACGAAGCCGTTGAGCGCCTCGTTGGTCACCATGCCGTCGGTGTGCAGCGACGCCGGCAGCACTGCGGCGACGGCGAGCGCAGCCACGCGCGCGACGCGATCGCCGGGCAGCCAGCGCAGAACGCCGTAGAGGATCAGAAGGAGGCGCGCGCAGCCGCTGGCGATCGAGATCCACCCGAGCGCCTGCACGCCGGCGCCCGCGCGGACGAGGAGCGCCGCGATCGCGTAATAGAGCGGCGGATGATACGCCGCGCGCGACTCGGCCAGCGGCATCCACGACCACACGCGCGACAGATGCTCGATGTAGGCGAAGTGATCGTCGAAGTCGTAGCTCCAGCGCACGTCGTAGCTGGCGTTCATCGCCACGCGCAGCATCACGCCGAGCGTGACGACGAGGAGCTCGGGCCACAGCTGCCGGAGCGTGCGGGGCGGCGCGCCGATCACGCGGCGATCGTATCAGCGTTGGCGTATCAGCGCTTGCGATGCGCCGCGACGTCGACACGCGAGGGATTGACCGTGACCGCGCCGGCGTCGCCGTCGACGAGCACGCGATCGCCGTCGGAGACCCAGCGGAACAGCTCGCTCACGCCCGCGACCACCGGCAGGCCGAGCGCCACCGCCACGCCGAGCCCGGGCGACGCCGCCGCCGGCGCCGAGAGCACTGCGCCGGCCGCGTGACCGGCGCGCAATTCGATCGCGTCACACACGGTCAGCCGCGCCGCCACCAGCACCGAGCCGGGCGGCAGCCGCGCCGCCGGCGCGCCCAGCCGATTGAGCACGCGCAGGCAGAGCGCCTCGACCTCGAGCGCGCGATCGACGAGCAGCTTCTCGCCCGACGACGACAGCACGCGCGCGTACTCGCGCATCACGCGCTCGACCGCCGCTTCAGCGGATGCGCCCTCGTCGACGTGATCGCGCACGCGCCCGCGCAGCCGCGCGTCGTCGAGCACGAAGCGCGCCGGCGAGAGCAACGAAGCCATGGTCGTGCGATCGAGCGGACCCCAGGCCATGGCCCAGGTCACGAGCTTGGTCATCTCGTCGGCGGCTTCGGCGAGCGCCACGCCGAGGCGCGCCTGCTCGTCGGCGATCGACACCGGGCCGACTTCGGTCGGCGTCGCCGGCTGATGATGGCGCCGCACCGCGATGGTGCCGAGCGCCTGGCCGGGCGCGGCCGGCTGACCGCGCAGCGTCACCTCGTGCACGCGCGCGTGCGGAGTCACCGCCGCCGCCGCCGACAGCTCGGCCAGCCGCTCGCGCTCGCGCAGTCGCGCCCGCTCGAGCGCGAACAGCACCGGCGGCGCCATCGACGCGATCAGTACGATCTCGCGCTGCCCGAACGCGCGCGGCAGCTTGCGCTGCACGACCAACGCGCCGACCGCGCGTCCGCCGTCGACGAGCGGCACCGCGCACAGCGACGGAAAGCGCTGCTCATCCATACCCGCGAACGACTTGTTGCGGGCGTCGGTAGAGGCGCGCGCGACCGACACCGGGCGCAGGCACTCGACGGAAAATCCGGTCAGGCCCTCGCCCACGCGCATGCGCGCCTGTCCCACGGCATCGTGCGAATAGCCGGAGGTCGCGCGCAGCACGAGATCGCCGGCGACGCGCCGATTGCCCGGCGCATCGACGAGCTCGCGCAGATAGATCGAGCAGACGTCGACGGCCAGCACCTTCGCGATGCGCGCGCACAGCGACTGCAGGACCTCGCCGAGCGGCGCCGGCCGCGACGCTTCCTCGGCCAGCTCCAGCATCGCGTCGAGGCGCGCCTCGCCACGGGTGTGAACCTTCGGGACGGTGGACGCCGACAGCTGTCGGCGGCGGCGTGACAGATCCATCCTGCCCTCCCTCACTTACTAGTTATACGGATTCGACGGTTCACGCATGTTTCTGACGCGAAAAAAAAGCGTGTCCGGCGGCAGATTCTTCGCGCTTGACAGTCATCCGCTATAACGGATGATAGGCGGATGCGTCGCGCTGCCGTCGTCTTCGCGCTCGCCGCCGTCGTGGCCGGCGGCGCCGGTTGTCGCGAGCGGGTAAACAAGGGCGCGCCCCCGACGGTGTTGCGGCTCGGCTTCTTCCCGAACCTGACGCACGGGCCGGCGCTCGTGGGCCTGCAACGCGGCGACTTTGCGCGGGCGCTGGCGCCGCTCACCGTCGACCCCAAGCCGTTCAACGCCGGCCCCGAGGCCATGGAAGCGCTCTTCGCCGGCGCGCTCGACGCCTGCTCCGTCGGGCCGGCGCCCGCGATCAACGGCTACCTGCGCTCGCATGGCGAGGCGCTCGTGATCGTCGCGGGCGCGGCGCAGAACGGCGCCGGCCTGGTGGTGCGCAAGGAAGCGGGCATCCACGGTTCCGCCGATCTGCACGGCAAGAAGCTGGCGTCGCCGCAGCTCGGCAACACGCAGGATGTGGCGCTGCGCATGTATCTGAAGGACAACGATCTGAAGTCCAAAGATCGCGGCGGCGACGTGCAGCTGCTGCCGCTGGCCAACGCCGACATCCTGGCGCTCATGAAGCAGAAGGAGCTCGACGGCGCGTGGGTGCCCGAGCCGTGGACCACGCGCCTCGTCGACGAAGCGGGCGGCGTCCTCCTCTTCGACGAGCGCGATCGCTGGCCCGACAAGAAGTTCCCGACCACGGTGCTGGTGGTGACGCGCACGCTCGCCGCCGAGCATCCCGAGATCGTGGGCAAGCTGGTCGCGGCCAACGTCGCGATCATCGCGTGGATGAAGCAGAACCCCGACGAGGCGCGCAAGCTCGTCGACACCGGGCTGCAGAAGTGGGCGAAGAAGGCCCTGCCCGAGGAGCTCTTGAAGAAGGCGTACGCCAACGTCGAGCCCTCGGCCGAGCTGCTCGATGCCGAGCTCAGAAAGCAATTGGCCGACGGGCGCGCGCTCGGCTTTCTCCCCGAGGGCGACGCGTCGGGGCTGACCGATCGGCGCTTTCTCGACGGGGCGCTGGCGCCCGACCGCGGCGCAAAATGATCGCGCTCGAGTCGGTCGCCAAGCACTTTACGTCCAAGCGCGGCACCCACCATGCGCTCGCCGACGTGTCGCTCACCATCGACGAAGGCCAGTTCGTGTGCCTGCTCGGCCCATCGGGCTGCGGCAAGTCGACGCTGCTCAACCTCATCGCCGGGCTCGAGCGCCCCGACTCCGGGCGCGTCACGCTCGACGGGCGCGAGATCACCGCGCCGGGCCCCGAGCGCAGCGTCATGTTCCAGGACTCGGCGCTGTTCCCGTGGCTGACGGTGCGCAAGAACGTCGACTTCGGGCTCGAGCTCGCCGGCGTCGCCGACAAGCACGAGCGCGCGGCGCGCACCGAGACGTTCCTCAAGAAGGTGCACCTGTCGCGCTTTCGCGACGCGTACGTGCACGAGCTGTCGGGCGGGATGCGGCAACGTGTCGCGCTCGCCCGCGCGCTCGCGCCCGATCCGCGCGTGCTCCTCATGGACGAGCCGTTCGCCGCGCTCGACGCGCAGACGCGCGACGTCCTGCACGTCGAGCTCACCGAGATCTGGCGCGCGACCAAGAAGACCGTGGTGTTCGTGACCCACAACGTGCGCGAAGCGGTGCGCCTCGGCGATCGCGTGGTGCTCATGGCTACGCGCCCGGGACGCGTGAAGCTCGACGAGCCGATCGCGCTGGCGCGGCCGCGCGTGACCGAGGGCGACGTCGCCTACTACGTCGGACGCATCATGAAGGAGCTGCGCACCGAGGTAGAGAAAGTGATGCGTGAGGAGATCGACGATGCGTGGCAGCCTGCGCCGGGCCCTGTTCCTGGCAGCACTGGTTCTGGCGTGGGAGGCGGCATCTAGGCTCGGCCTGTGGCGCCCGTGGGTGTTCCCGTCGCCGTCGGCGATCGGGCGCAGCTTTGCCGCGGGCGTGGCCGACGGCACGATCCCGCGCGGGATCGCCACGTCGCTCCGGCGGCTCGTGGTCGGCTACTTGTTGTCGCTCGTCGGCGGCGTCGGGCTCGGGCTCGGCCTGGCGCGCTCGCGCACGCTGCGCGAATCGATCGGAACCATCGTGACGGGCCTGCAGGCGCTGCCGTCGATCTGCTGGCTGCCGCTCGCGCTCTTGTGGTTCGGGCTCTCGGAGACGGCGATCTTGTTCGTCGTCGTCGCCGGCTCGCTCCTCTCGATCACCGTCGCCACCGAAGCAGGCGTGCGCAACGTGCCGCCGCTCTATTTGCGCGCGGCGCAGACGATGGGCGCGCGTGGCGCCACCTTGTACCTGCGCGTGATCCTGCCGGCGGCGCTGCCGGCGATCCTCTCGGGCATGCGGCTCGGCTGGACCTTCGCGTGGCGATCGCTGATGGCCGGCGAGCTGCTCTTCGTGTCGGGCGGGCTCGGCCAGCTCTTGGCGACGGGGCGCGAGCTTGGCTACATGGCGCGCGTGATGGCGGTGATGGTCGCCATCGTCACGCTCGGCCTGGTGACCGAGGTCCTATTTTTCCAGCGCCTCGACGCGCGCGTCCGCGAAGTCTGGGGTACGGACCGCACCTGATTGCGGCATACGGCTTGCTCGATAAGCCCGTGTGATTGAAGTCTGCCGCGTCGGAAAACGTTTTCAGTCGACCACGCGCGGCGTGACCGCGGCGCTGCGCGAGATGTCGCTCACCGTCGCCGACGGAGAGCTCGTCTGCCTGGTCGGCCCCTCGGGCTGCGGCAAGACGACGCTCCTCAACCTCATCGCCGGGCTCGAGCGCCCCGACGACGGCGAGGTGCGCGTCGGCGGCCGCGTGGTGCGCGCGCCGGGGCCCGATCGCGGCGTGATGTTCCAGGACGCGGCGCTCTTTCCCTGGCTGAGCGTGTCCGAGAACGTCGCCTTCGGCATGAAGGAGCTGCGCCTGCCGCGCGCCGAGCGCCAGGCGCGCGCGAAAAAATATCTCGCGCTCGTCAAGATGTCGGGGTTCGCGCGCTCGTGGGTGCACGAGCTGTCGGGCGGCATGCGTCAACGCGTGGCGTTGGCGCGCGCGCTC